>NZ_BAABHO010000015.1:0-122017 GCF_039542135.1 Actinomycetospora chlora | reverse complement strand
GTCCGCCGCGGCCGTCGCCCGCTGCCGGACCGCGGCGGCCCGGCGGTCGACCTCGGCGCGGACGGCGTCCACGACACCCGCGGCGGGCATGGCCAGCGGGAGGAAGCGCATCGCGGCGCCGGGGCCGGTGGTCACGGCCGCGCGGGCGGTGGTGGGGTCGAGGCGCAGGGCGGCGCCCTCCGTCGCCACCGGGTCCGGGGTGCCGACCAGCCGCGCCGCGAGGCCGGGCAGCCACGCCGCGCGCTCGGCGTACGTCGCCTCGGCCCGCGCCAGCTCCGCGACGGCCCGGCGGTGCTCCGCGCGGGCCGCGGCGAACCCGACGTCCTCGCGGGCGGCGGTCGCCCGCGCCGCGCGGTGCAGCAGCGCCTGGGGGACCCCGGTGAGGCGCAGCAGCCCGCGGCCCGCGCGGCGCAGCGCCTCGTCGCGGCGCTCGCCCGCGAGGGTCCGGCGGATCTCGGCGGCGAGGTCGCCGGCGTAGGCGGCGTCGACGGCGCGCCAGGCGTCGGCGTCCGGGACGCCGCTCCAGCGCCCGGCCGGGCCGAGGTCGGCGATCTCGACGCGCAGGGCCTCGTGGCGCTCGAGCATCGCGCCCAGCTCGTCGTGGCGGCCGGCGTCGCGCAGCGCGGCGGCCTCGCGGCGGCCGCGGAGGGTCAGCCAGCGGTCGGCCGTGACGACCTGGCCGGGCACCGCCCGCTCGGTGAGGGTCGCGATGCGGTGGGCCGCCGGCGCCGGGTACCCGGCGCGCCCGAGCAGGGCCTCGGTGACCTCGTGGACCGCGGCCCCCGGGCCCTGACCGAGCTCCACCTCGATCTCGAGCGCGTCGCCCCGCCAGGTGTGCGCCGACGGCGCCGCGGACCCGATCGGCAGCGTCGCCCAGGCGACAGTGGCCGGCAGCATCGCCGTCGGGAAGCGGGCGGCCCAGGCGTCGCGGGCGGCGGTGCCGAGCGACGGGTCGAGCAGCTCGCGGGTGACGGCCAGGGCCAGGCCGGCCAGCTCCCGGGCGACCCGGGGCGCACCCGGCAGCGGCGCGGCCTCGGCGAGCGCGGCGGCGAGACGCCCGCGGCGGAGGTCGGTCATCGGCGTGGCGGCCGGCCGCGGGCCGGTCGGGACGTCGGTGCCGTGCCGGCGCTGGAAGCCGTCGGGTTCCGGGGCGAGGCCGTGGCGCGCGTCGCGCAGGCGGCGCGCCTGGTCGACGACCTGCCCCCGGACGCGGTCGACCTGGGCGGCGGGCGCGTTCGCCGTGACCAGCGCGGCGATCCGGTCGAGCAGCTCGGCCAGGCGTTGCTCCCCGGCGGCGAGGTCGGGACGCGGCGTCCCGGGTCGGGCCCGGGCGAGGCGGTCGAGCGCGACGGCCTGGCGGGCGGCGGCGTCCGGCAGGTCCGCCAGCAGCCCGGCGGCGCGGGACGTGTCGATGCCGAGGGCGGCGGCGACCGTGCGGGCACCGCTGCCCCGAGCGGCGGCCAGGGCGTCCTCGACCCGCTCGGTGGCCCGCTCGACGGCGACGCGCCGGTCGGCGACGTCCTCGGCGACCCGGTCGAGCGTGCCGGCGCCCGTCGTCTCCGGCGGTCGCGTCGACGACAGCGGCGCCGGGGGAACGGTGATCGGCAGCGCCGCCGCGGCGTCGACCGCGGCGGGGTCGACGTCCAGCGCGGTCGCGATCTCCTGCCGGATGCGGCCCTCGTCCCACGTCGGCTCGAGCTCGGCGAGCCGGGCGGCGAGCCAGGGCACGGTCGCGGTGCGCCGCTCGTAGGTGGCGACCGCCTCGTGCTGGCGGTCGACGGCATCGACGATCCGCCACGGCGGCCGCTCCCGCCACGAGGCACCGAGCGGCGGGGCGGCGGCGAGCACCCGCAGCGCCGTCGGGCGGCCCACCGCCCGCGCGGCCCGCCAGCGCTGCCCCGCGGCGCGGCCGAGCACCGCGAGCGCCGTCGCGCCGAGGCCCGCCGCGCCGCCGCCGACCCACCGCCACCAGGGGTACGCCGCGGCGGGCGCGGCGCTGGTCGGGGTGCCGGTCGTGGGGGTGCCGGTCGTGGGGGTCGGGGTGGGGGAGGGGGTCGTCGTCGGGGCGGGCGTGGTCGTCGTGGGCCGGCCCGGGCCGGGCTGACCCTGGCCCGGCACGGCCGGGGTGGGGCCGATCCGCAGGGTCTCGCCGGTGCGGATGAGGTCGAGGCTGCGGCCACCGAAGCGGCCGGGGTCCTGGGCGGCGAGCTGCGCGGGCGTGAGCCCGAAGCGTCCGGCGACGGCGCCGAGGGTGTCGCCGCGGCGCACGTCCCAGGTGCCCTGCCAGCTCGCCGGCAGCGCGATCTGCTGGCCGACCGCGACGTGGTCGAGGTCGGCGATGGTCGGGTTGGCGGCGGCGAGCTCGTCGAGACCGACGCCGAGGGACCGGGCGATCCGGCCCAGCGTGTCGCCGGTCCGCAGCGTGAGGGCGGCCGGGCGGTCGGTGCCCACGACGGGGACGGCGACCGGGAGGGCGGTCGCGCCGGTGTCGTGCAGCGCGGACGTCGCGGCGCGGTCGGCAACCGGTCCCGTGACCTCGAGCAGGCCGAGGGGGCCGAGCGCGATCAGCGTGCCGACGCCGAGCGTGGCGAGGAAGCGTCCGAGCGCCGGGGGACCGCGGGCCCAGGCCGTCGCGAGCCGGCGTCCGAGCCGGGAGGTCTGGACGGCGCCGGCGGCACCGGCGTCGGCCGGGGCGACGGCCGCGTCGCCGTCGGGCGTCCCGGCGGCACCGGAGCCCGCGCCGCCGCCCGTGGCCGGGGCCGTCCCGGACGTCACCGCGGGGCCGCCGGGGGTGCCGGGCGTGTCGTCACCGGGGCCGGGCGTGCCGTCGCCGGGCGCACCGGGGGTGTTCGCGCCACCACTCCCGCCGGTCCCGCCGGCTCCCGGGCGCGTCGCATCCCCGAGCGCGCGGGCCACGCCGTCGCGCAGGCCGTCGTCCCAGCCGAGGCCGTTCTCGACGGCGAACGTGTCGACCTGCTCGCGCAAGCCTGCGGGGTCGGCGCCGGCGCGGAGGAACAGCTCCTCGAGGGCGGCGGGGTCCAGGGTGCGGCCGGGGCCCTCGAGGCCGTCGACCAGGTCGTCCACCGCGGCCGCCGGGGCACCGGCCGCCCGCAGCTCGTCGACGCGGGCGGCGCCCGGGCCGGGCTGGAGGGGCCGCACGCCGTGGGCGGTGCGCAGGTGCAGGTCGATCAGCGCCAGGGCGACGAGCTGCCCGGGCCGCTCGCCCGGCGCCTGCGCGTCGCGCAGGGTCGCGCCCGCGGCGCGGGGGGCGAGCACCGCGAGGTCGGCGGGCGTCAGCTCGCCGCGCTCGGCGCGGCCGAGCATCGCGTCGAGCCCGGCGGGCAGGAGCCCGGCGGCGTGCATCCGCACGAGCAGGTCGACGACCGACGGCAGCCCGAGCGCCCGCAGCATGACCGGCAGGCGGACCTCCGCGGCCCACTCGCCGGGCGCGCCGCCGTAGATGTCGGCGAGGAGCTCGCCGGCCACCGCGGCCACCTGCTCGTCGCCCCACGCGGGGTGCGTGGCGAGGTCGTCGCGGTGCTCGCGACGCCAGTGCAGCGGGGCGAGCGGGGTCTCGGCCAGCCGGGCCCGGGCCGCGGCGACCGCGGCGGCGCCGGCCTCGCCGAGGCCCTCGTCGCCCCGGGCGAGCAGGGCGGCGACGGTACCGATGCCCTCCTGCTGCAGCGCCGCGTAGAGCGCCTCGCGCGCCGGGGCGTCGAGGTCGAGGTCGGCGAGCAGGCCCTCGAGCTGGTTGCGCCGGTCCCACAGGGCCTGCTCGGCGGGGTGCAGGGCGTCCGTGAGCTCGCCCAGCGCGGCCTGCACGGTCGCGACGGTCACGGGGGTGCCCGCGGCGCTGAGCCGGTCGAGCGCCTGCTGGCGGGCGGCCGCGGGGGAGAGCGGTGCGCGCCCGGCGCCCGGCACCCCGTCCTGCGCGGCGCGCAGCTGGAACAGGGCCGCGTCGAGGGCCCCGGCGTCGACGTCGGGCCGGCCGCGCAGGTGGTCGACGAGCGCCTGCAGCTCGTCCGACGGCAGATGCCCGAGGGCCAGCTCACCGCCGGTCCCCGGCGTCGCGCGGAGCAGACCCTCGGCGACCTGGAGCGTGTCGGCGATCTGCGCGGGCGACAGGCCGGTCGCGGCGCCGACCGCGGCGGCGCGGTCGAGGCCGGCGGCCGCCTCGGTGACCGTCCGCAGCGTGCGCGCCGGGTCGTAGTACAGCTGCCGCTCCGGGAGGAGCTGGGCGAGCCGGCCCGCCTGCGCGCCGGCCTGGGGGACCGCGCCGGCCCGCGCCGCGAGAGCCTGGACCTCGGCCCACTGCGCGTCGTCCAGACCCGGCATCCGCTCGCCGGCCCGGGCCATCGCGTACTGCGGGAGGTCGATCCCGGCCGCGCCCCGGGGGAGCGCCGACCATTCGCCCACGACCCGGCCGCGCGGCACGAGGGCGGTGATGCCCGGCGCGCCGGTGGGGTCGCCACGACGGAACGCCGCCTCGACCGCGTCGTCCCCGAGGCGCTGCTGCGCGTCGAGCAGGAGCGCGAGCTCGGGGCTGTCCGCCGTCAGCGCGGCGGGCGCCTCGGTGTCCAGGACGTAGCCGTCGCGGGTGCGCAGGGCAGCGTCGTCGAGGGCGACGTGCTGGGTGAACGTGCCCGCCTGCCCGTCGCGACCGGCCCGGCTGCGCAGTTGGTCGAACATCCAGCCGGGTACGGTGTCGGTGACGATCACGTGCAGACCGCCCGCCTGCGCGACCTCGGGCGTGATGTGGACGTCGGTGCCCCGGCCGACGCGGTTCGTCGCGATCGTGATCTTCCCCGGCTCGCCGGCGCGCGCGACGACCTCCGCGACGCTGCCCGGGCCGGTCTCGGGCATGAACGGGTCGATCACCTCGTAGCGCAGCACCGGCGCGCCGGCGGGGTCGAGCCCGGCGTCCTGCGCCTCTCGGCGCACGCGGGCGTTGTGCGCCTCGATCGCGGCGACGAGGTCGCCCTGGCGCGTGGGGGACGAGAACACCAGCTGGGGCCGGCCCGTCGCCGCGGTGTCCAGCATCTCGCCGGCGGCGGCCGCGATCTTCGCGTCCTGGCTCGTGTGCCGGAACGGCACGTCGGGTCCGCGCAGGGCGGACGCGTGGTTGCGGGGGGCGACGTAGACGCGCCCGCCGAAACGCTCGTGGAGGCGGGCGGCCGACGTCGTGAGGGTGCCGGACATGCCGACCACGTCGGCGCCATCGCCCAGGACGTCCTGCGCCGTCGTCTCCCCGACGAGCCGGCGCTGCGACGTGATCCGCCACGGGTTGCCGAACGCGCGGTACTCGAGCGCGGCCTGGTAGCCGTCCTGGTAGGTCCGGCCGTGCAGGGCGCGCCCCGCGATCTCGTCGACCAGGACGAGACGCCCCTCCCGGATCGCCCACGCACCGTCGGGGAGGACGTGCCGCGCCCAGACGGCCCGGTCGAGGCGGGCGCGGAGAGCCGCGTTCCGGGGCAGGGTCAGGTCGAGCCCGAACGCCCGTCGCAGGTGGTCGAGCCCGACCCGGTTGACCTGCTGCCCGTCGGTGAGGTGCAGGTCGCGGTCGAGGGCGCGTGCCATGTCGTCGGCGGCGATCACATCCCGGACCGGGGTGTGCCGGCCCTGGCCGCCGGAGACCCGCAGCGGCGTGCGCCCCTCGTGGTCCATCACCAGGTCGGCCTCGTCGACCAGCCGGACTTCGGAACGTCCGGTCCCGCGGGTGGCCGGGGTCGCGTCGCGCAGGACGTTGTCGAAGCCGAAGTCCTGGATCGTGCCGATGGTGATGTCGGCGGAGCGGGCGGCCGCGCGGCGGACGGCGGCGTCGCCGTCGAACCGGAGGTGGCCGACCGAGAAGTCCGTGCCGTACCGGCCGTTGAGCGCGTCGACGAAGTCGGTGTAGCCGCGCAGGGCGTCGGTCGCGGTCTCGGGGGAGTGGACCACGAGGTCGGTGCCGCCGCGGAGGGGGCGACCATCGAGGTGGGCACGGAGCAGACGGGTGGCGAGGTAGGTCATCCCGATCTGGGTCTTGCGCCCGCCGGTCTCCTTCTGGACGAGGAAGCCGTCGAGCAGGGCCAGGTCGGCCTCGACCATCTCGGGGGTGACCGCCTGCCGCTGCGTCGCCTCGGGGTGAGCGGCGTTGTGGGTCTCGGCCGCGCGGTCGTGGACGGCGGTGACGGCGGCGACGACCCGGTCGGGAGAGGGGTCGGCGCGCAGCTCGGCGAGGAGGTCCTCGGCCGGGCGCTGCGCCATCTCCCGCGCGGCGCGGTGGATCTCGGCGGCGCGCACCCGCAGGGCGGGGTCGTCCCGGACGATGCCCGTCTCCGCGCCGTCGGGCCGCTCGCGCGGGACGACACGCTCGATGCCGGCCTCGTCGGTGACGATCTCGAACCGGCCGGCCTGGTCGCGCTCAAGGTGCTCGCGGACGGTGCTCTCGGACAGCCCGTGGCGCTCGGCCAGGTCGGTGAGCGTCAGCGCCGCCGGGGCGGTCGCGGGGCTGTCGGGTGTGGTGTCGCGGGCGGCCTCGGGACGGGCGACGTAGGTCGTGCCCGCCTCGTCACGGACCAGCTCGACACCGGTCGCCACGTCGCGGGCGACGAGGTCGCCCACGGCCTGCTCGGTCTGCCCGAGCTGGTCGGCGATCTCGCGCACCGGCCGGGCGCCGCGGGCGGTGAGCTGGTCGGTGGTGAGGGTCGGGGGGTCGAGGCCGGAGCTCTCCCCGGCGTGCCGGGTGGGGCCGTCGCCCGCGCGGTCGGGCAGGACGGTGCCGTCGCCCTCGGCACTCCGGAGGGGAGCGCCATCGGGAAGGGCGGCGCCGACACCGGTGGCGCCGCCGCCCCCGGGACCTCCGCCGCCGGCCCCGCCGAGCGAGCCGCCGGCCGCGCCGGGCGTCGGTGGGATGCCGTCCGGCCCGCCGGGGCCGCCGGGGCCCTGCGGGGGGACCTGCCGGTCGGGATCGGCGGGAGAGGCGTCCGCGGTCTCGGTGCGGTCGCCGTCGCGGGCGGGGACGCCCTCGGCGCGGGTCCGCCCGCGTCGGTCGACGAGACGGTCGGCGGCGTCGTCGGTGGCCCGGCGTTCCGCGTTCCACGCGGCGTCGGTCACCGCGTGGTCGGCCGCGGACTCGTCGGCCCCGCGCTCGGGCCGCGGGTTCTCGCCGAACCACTCGGTGTGAGCGCGGGCGATGCCCTCGACATCGGTCGTGCGGTCCACCCCGAGCCGCTCACGGTCGAGCGCGGTCTGCCGGGCGGTGCGGTCCGCTCCGAGCAGACCGCCGTCCCCGATGTCCCGCAGCGTCTGACCGGCGCGACCCAGCCCCCGACCGGCACGGTCCATCGCCGCGGCGGGACCGGATCGGGTGACGGTCCCGTCCTCGGCGACGGTGGTGCGGCGGTCGCCGGCGCGGATGAGAGCGTCGCCGCCACCCTGCAGGCCCCGGCCGCCGGCGTCGGCGAGCACCCGCCCGCCCCGCGTCCACAGCAGGATCGGCGCCGCGCCGGCCTGGGTGACACCGTTGACCCACCGCGCATCGCGGGCCATGCCGTCGGCGTAGCCGCGGTACCGGCCGGCCATGACGTCGAGGGCGTCGGCCCGCTGGGCCGCCGCCGCGGGGGACCACCGCTGCCCGCCGAGGACGACGTCGGCGTCCGGGGTGTCCCGCAGCCCGGCCCGGAGGGCCGCCGCCTCGTCGGCGAACGCGCCGGCACGGGTCGAGAAGCCGGCCGCGCCACGGCCCATCGCTCCGCCGACCGGGCCGGTCGCGAGGCTGACGGTGCCGAGGTCCTCCATCGCGGTCATCCACGGGTTGGCCGCAATCGGTCGCCCCGTGATGCGGTCGGTGACCACACGGCCGTCCGGGTCGAGCTGGTCGCCGACGTAGCCGCGGGTCGCGGCGTCCCAGTCACCGGTGACGAGGCCGGTGACGCGCCCACTCGTGCCCTGCACCATGTGGATTATGCCGTCGGTGAACGGGCGGACCTCCGACGCCGGGAGGCCCTGCTCCCGGGCGCGCACGGTCTCCTCGGTAAGGGCCCAGTCCGGAGCGCCCAGCCCGGCCGCCGGGTAGCCGACCTCGGTCCAGAGCGACTCGGCGAGCCGGGGGAACGCGACGATGCCCTCGGCCACGGCCTCGTTGGCGCCGGGGTTCAACCGGGCCTCGGTGGGATCGATGCCGCTCGTCCGGTTCTGGCTGTCGGCGATCCGGCCCGCCACGGCGTCCCAGAAGGGCTTGTTGGCTCGGTCCTGGACGTCGGCGAGATCGTCGCGGCCACCGTCGTCGAGCTGCGCGGTCCAGGCGTCCCAGTCGTCGGGCTCGAGCCACGACTGGTCGAACCACGTGCCGGCCGCACCACGCTGCCCGGTGGGGTCCTGGTCGACCTGGGTGGCGTAGTGCGCCGCCAGGACACCCCCCGGATCGGAGAGGACCAGGCGGTCGGCGGCGTCGCGCACACCGCTCGGGTCGTAGGTCGCGCCGTACGGGTCAGGACCGGCACCGGCCGCCAGCCGCATCAGGGTGTTGGGGTCGTAGTCGATCTGTTCCTGGTCCGGCGTGGGGCGCTGCTGGGCCGTGGACGGGTCGAGCAGGCGCCGGTAGTAGTCGTCGGTGAGCGCGCCGGTGGGCCGGCCGAGCTCGTCGTCCACGACCGTGCCCAGACGCATGGCGCCCGGGATGTCGGGCACGGTCGTGGACGGCAGCCGCGCGGCACCCAGCGGGCTGACGATGTCGCGCTGGTCGTCGAGCGCCCCCCGGTACTGCAGGTCCGCGATCGACCGGATGTGGCCCAGCGCGGCCTGGTAGTCCGTCGAGGTCTGGTCGGTCGGCGCGGGCAGGCCGTCCTGCAGGTGGTCGACCACGTCGAGGGTGCCGCCGGGCAGGGCCAGCCCGGCGGCGTAGGCCGGATCCGGGAGCGTGTCGAGGCCGTCGATGCCGGACGTCGTCGCGAGCGCCTGGTCGACGTGCCGCAGGTCGCGCTGCTGGCCGCGCAGCTGCCCGAGCAGGTCGCGCTGCTCGGCGTCGAGTGGCGCCGCGTCGGCGACGATGCCGTCGCGCGTCCGGTTGAGGGCGTCGGCCTCGGCCTGCGTGATGCCGCCCTGCTGTGCGGCGGCCAGCTGGTCCTCCCACGCGTCCGCCCGCCGCGCGACGTCCTGCGACTGTGGCGACCCCGCCAGGTCGTCGAGGCGGTTGCGGGCGTCGATGACGCCGCGCTGCCGGGCGACGATGGCGTCCGCAGCCGCGCGGACGTCCTCACCGCTGGGCGCCTGGCCGCGCCGCGGGTCGCCCTCGGGGACGCCCAGTGCCTGCCAGGTGACCTCGGGGGAACGGGCGGCGAGGTACTGGGCGTACTCCGGCTGCGCCTGCTGGTAGGCGTTCATCGCGTCGACGAGGCCGCGGTCGTCGCTCCAGCGGTCGACCACGCCGGGGTGCTGCTCGTCGATGGCGTCGGCGCCGGCCGTGATGGCGCGCTGCTCGTCCGGTGACATGACGCCGTCGGCGAGGCCGTCGAGCAGCTGCCGCTGGACGTCGTCGAACTGTGGCCCCACCGTCCGCGCCGACTCCTGCTCGCCGACCTGGCTGCGCAGGGTGCTCATGCCCAGCGAGTCGCGGGCGCTCTCGAACCAGGGGCCGTTGACGGTGAGCGCGGGCAGCCCGGACTCCGCCTGGCCGGGGAGCGCGCCGGCGCGGGTGTCGACGGGGCGCTCGGCACCGTGGGTGTAGCGGCCGTCGAGGTCGGTCACGGCCTGGTCCGGCACGGCGAGCCACGGCATGCGCTCCGCGTCGGGAGCGACGTTGGTCGGGTCCGAGCCGACGGCGATCTCCGAGGTGCTCCAGCCCCCGTCGTAGGACAGCCGGACCCCGCGCTGGTCGGGCTCGATGCCCGGCGCCGGGTCCATCGTCGTCGGACCGCTGATGCTCACGCGGTGCTCGCCGTCCGCGCTCGCGGCGGAGCAGGTGGCGCCGGAGCCGAAGTCGCAGGCCGCCCCGCCCCGGTCCACGGCGTCGGGGAAGAACTGGGTGACGCTGCCCCCACCACCGTGGGTCGGGTCGTAGGACACCGTGCCGCCGGCCGTGGTGGAGCCGGTCTGCTCCCAGATGTTGCCGACGGTCCACTCGCCGCCGTCGTCCGCACCGGTCGCGAACCGGTGGTTGATCGTGCCGAGCTGGTGCTCGGTGCGCGGGGTCCCGTCCTCGTCGGTCGGGTTCATCGGGTCGGTGACGTCCGCGGTGCCGACGTGCGTCTCGGCTCCCGTGCGGTCGCGGGCCCAGCAGTCGCCGACGCAGGAGGCGTTGCCGCCCCAGCCCTCGGCGTCGGTGCCGACCAGCGCGAGCCGGCCGGCCTCCTCGTCGCGGTTCTCGTAGCGGCGGCCGGTGGCGTCGTGGACCTCGGACGCGCGCCCGGTGGCGTCGAC
Organism: Actinomycetospora chlora; assembly: GCF_039542135.1. Lineage (NCBI taxonomy): Bacteria > Bacillati > Actinomycetota > Actinomycetes > Pseudonocardiales > Pseudonocardiaceae > Actinomycetospora > Actinomycetospora chlora. The sequence goes on along the minus strand of NZ_BAABHO010000015.1, from coordinate 111,619 downwards.
GCGGGCGCGCTCGCCCGAGGGGCCACGGCTCTGGGCGTCGAGCCGACCCTGGGGGGCGGCGCCGCCCTCACCATCGGCGAACCGGGCGCTGCACTCCCCGCAGTCGACGTGCGCGGCCTCGCCGTTCTCGCCGCGCAGGCGGACCTCGGCGTCGGTCGGGGCGGCGCCCCGGACGACGTCCTCGCGGTCGCCGACCGGCGTCGTCACGTCCCAGTCGCGGCCGTCCGTGTGGAAGCGCGTGGGCCCGTCGTCCGCACCCTCGGTGAGGGTGCTGCTGCCGCCGGTGCCGTCGTCGTTCGTCCCGTGCACCTGTGCGTGGTTGCCCTGCGCGTCGGTGAGGTCGCCCGTGCCGCCGCCGGCGATGACCACGGGGCCGTCGGGGTCGGGGCCGACGTGGTCGATCCGGCCGCCGTCGGTCGTGTCCGCGACGCGACCCTGGTCGTCCGCCGCTCGCCCGTCGCCGCTGTAGGTGCCGTCGACGAGCCCGGTCGCCGGGTCACGGGTGATGCGGCCGCCGTGGTCGCCGTCGCCGTGGGAGTCGACGGTCATACCGCCCGCGTCGCTCGAGCAGGCACCCCCGGCGTCGCATCCGGAGGAGCCGACACCGGGGACGTCGACCCGGGCCTCGCGGTTTGGATCACCGGTGATGACGGTGCCGTCGAGCGAGACGGCACGGTGCTCCTGGCCCTCCGCGTCGGTCACCGACGCCGAGCAGCCGGTGACCCCGCCGGCGCTCGCGCAACCGTGGTCGGCGAGGGTGTCCGGGTCACGGTCCGACCCGTCGACCGTGTCGGCGACGTCCCCCAGGTCACGGCCGAGGTCGGCTCCGCCCTGGTACAGACCGCCCTGTTCGGCGGCTTCCTCGGGCGTCGCCGGGTCGCCGGGAGGCGCGGTCTCGCCGGCCTCGTCCCGGCGCTGCTGCTCGTAGTAGTCCTCGACCATCTGCTGGGCCTCGGGGCCGGCCTCCTCCGCCGAGCTGCCCTCGATGCCCACGATGTCGTTGCTCGCGCCCGAGCTGTCGACGGTCCCGCGCCCGCCGCCCTCGTACTCGACGATGCGGTCACCACGGTCGTTGACCCCGATGACGTCGCCGTTGCCGTTCGGGAGCGGCTCGCCGGTGCCGGCGTCGGGCACCGGGACGTACTTCGCGTCCCAGGGTTCGCCGTCGGGACCGACGTCGTCGTCGGACTGCCCCGCGTCGTCGGCAGGCTCCTCGTCGCCGGCCGTGCCCGGTTGGCGACCGTCGTCGTTCTGGTCACCGGGCGTGGTGGAGGCGGGCTGCACGGCCGGTTGGTCGCTGCCATCGTCGGTGTCCGGACCGGGCTGGCGACCGTCGTCGTTCTGGTCCCCCGTGGGGGCGGTCGCCGCGTCCTGGGCGACGGGCCCGTCCACGGCTCCGTCATCGCCGCCGGTGCCGGGTTGACGGCCGTCGTCGTTCTGGTCGCCGGGTGTCGCGGAGGCTGGCCGGACGGCGGGGTGGCCGGCGTCGCCGGTGCCGGGACCGGGTTGGCGGCCGTCGTCGTCCTGGTCTCCGGAGGGGGTCCCGTCCGGGCCGGCTCGGGAGTCGATCGGCTGCGTGCCGGGGTCCTCGGAGGCCTCGGTCCGGTGGTCGCCGGTGACGCCGTCGCCCTCGACCGACCCACCCTCCCGTGTCCACAGGGCTGCGTCGTCCGTCGCGCCGTCCGTGGACGCGGCATCCGTCGTCCAGGCGGCGCCCTCGTCCTGCGGCGCGTCGGCGGTCTCCTCCTCCCGGCCGCCGGCGCTCGGGTCGGTGCCGGGCTGGCGGCCGTCGTCGTTCTGGTCGCCGGTCTGGTCGGCCTGGTGCTCGTCCGGGGTGTCGCCCTGATCGTCCGCGGCGGCGTCGTCGGTGGCGGTGTCCGGGCCGGGCTGGCGGCCGTCGTCGTTCTGGTCGCCGGTCTGATCGGTCCGGTGCTCCTCCGAGCCGCCGGCTTCGCCGCCCTGGCCGCCCTGGCCGCCCTCGTCGGTGCCGGCGTTGGTGTCGGCGTTGGTGTCGGCGTTGGTGTCGCCGCCCGCGGCGCCGTTGTCGTCGATGGTGGTGTCCGGGCCGGGCTGGCGGCCGTCGTCGTTCTGGTCGCCGGTCTGGTCGGCCTGGTGCTCGTCCGGGGTGTCGCCCTGATCGTCCGCGGCGGCGTCGTCGGCGGTGGTGCCCGGGCCGAGCTGGCGGCCGTCGTCGTTCTGGTCGCCGCTGGAGGCTTCCTGGTCGTTCGACCCGCCGTCGTCACCGTCGGCGTTCCCGTTGTCGGTGTCGGTGTCGGTGTCGGTGTCGGCACCGTTCTGGTTGCCGCTGTCGGAAGCGGTGTCGCCGGACTCGCCGGAGTCGCCGGAGCCGTTGTCCTCCGCGGCGGTGCCCGGGCCGGGCTGGCGCCCGTCGTCGTCCTGGTCGCCACCGGAGGAATCGTTGTCGCCGGAGTCGCCCGAATCGGAGGACTCGCTGCCCGAATCTCCGGAACCGTTGTCGCCGGAGTCGCCCGAATCGGAGGACTCGCTGCCCGAATCTCCGGAGTCGCTGCTGCCGGAGTCGGAGGACTCGCTGCCGCCGGAGTCGTCGCCGCCCGAATCGTCCTGGGCGGCCGGCGCGGAGTTCGACGAGTCCGAGGCGCCGCCTCCCGTGTCCCCACCGCTGGCGGCCGGTGCGGAGTTCGCGGAGTCCGAGGTCGAGCCGCTGCTGTTCGCGCCGGGTGCCGAGTTGGAGGCGTCCGAGGCGGTGGCGACGCCGGTGAACTTCGGCAGCGGCGGTCCCGCGGCGACGACCGGCGTCGCGTTCGCCGCCAGTTGCACCTCGCGGGTGGCGGCGACGGACGGGACGGCGGCGACGACGTGGGACGCGAACCAGAGCACCAGCGCACCCGCGGCGAGCCCGAGTGACCACACCAGCGCACGCAGCACGACGGTCACGAGACCGTCGAGCAGGCGCTGGGTGCCACGGCGGACACCGGCGGGGGACATGGAACGGCGCTCCTGCCGGAGAGGTGTCGGCCGCCGACGAGCGGAGCCGAGAGGAAAGGGAGAGGAGAACGCTCACGGTGGGGCTGCCATCCGCGGCCTGGGGCTCACGCGGTGGTCTCACCGGTCCTGCTGGCAGGTCGCTCGCGGCCGGAGCTCACGCGGCGGGTCCTGCGGGGCGTCACGAGTGCGGGTCGTCAGCACCGCGACGTCGAGAAGCTAGCACGGGCGTCGGCCGCCCCGTCAAGCGACGGGGTGATCCCGCCGGCGACGACGGTGTGTCGGGAGGGAGCCGCGAGCAGTTCCTGCTATCGGCCCCACGCGGTGCTCCCCATGTCTTACCGTCCATGCGTCGCTGGCCCCTCTCGCCCTGAACGCGAGTGAGATCAGCAGGGCCAGACACACGAGGCTTGCCCGTGACGCCTCTCTAGCTAGAGACAGGAGCGACAGATGACCGCAGTGACCGTGCTGAGCGGCAAGGGCGGGGTGGCCAAGACGCTCTGGCAGGTGCTGATGGCCGGCGAGGCGTCGCGGTTGGGCATCCCGACCCTGATCGTGGACGCCGACCCGGAGCGCAATGCGAGCACGAAGTTCGGGGTGCCGGCGCAGTCGACCGGACTGGGCGACGTCTTCGAGGCCGCGGGTGCGGTCGACGGATCGGCCGAGCTCGACATCGACGTGGGCGCGCAACGACTCGGCGAGGAAGTGCTCGACACGCAGTGGGAGGACGTCGACCTCGTTCCCGCGGGTTCTTCTCTCGGCGCGGTCGCGCAGGCCAACCTGTTCGACACGTGGCTCCTGCGGGATCTGCTGGAGAAGGCGGGACTCTCGTCGGCCTACGGACTCGTGATGATCGACACCGGTGGCCGGACGGGTTCCCTGGTGGCGCAGGCGATGTACGCGGCCGACGTCGCCTACGCGCCGATCGCGCCGACCCGCGACGCCATCCGCAAGGCACTCGAGGCGCGGGTCCGCGTCGAGCGCATCCAGCGCGCGCATCCGCTCAAGTGGGCCGGTGTCGTCCTCAGCGGATTCGACATGCGCGTCGGGATGGACGAGGCCATCTACCAGGAGGTCCGCCAGCAGTTCGGTGACGAGGTCCGCGCGGTGGTCCCGCGGCGGGCCACGGTCCACGAGGCGTTCCAGCTCGGGGAGCGGCTCGGCGACCGCCGGGATGTCGCGTCGTCGAACCTCGCCGCCATCTTCCGCGATTTCGTGCTCGAACTCCGCGCCGCGGGCCAGCAGGACGCGGAGGCCTCGGCGTGAGCTCCAAGGCCGAGGCCCTGCGCCGGCGGATGAGCATCGATCCGGACGCCCCGGCGCCCGCCCCGCGCCGGGCCACCCGGCGCCCGACGGCCGCCCCGACGAGCGAGCAGGCCATGCCCGAGCCGGCGGTCCCGACGGAGACGGCTCCGGAGGTCGAGGTACCCGCCGCCCCCGCACCGGGTCCCGAGGACACGGTCCCGGAGGGCCCGGCGCCGGACACACCCGAACCGGGTCCCACGGACACGGGTCGGCGGAACCCGACACCACCCCCGCCGGCCCGGGCGGCCGCGGCCGGGGGCACGTCCCGTCCGCGCTCCGGCTCCGCCGCCGCCCGCGGCGCTCGCCGCCGGAGCAAGCCGGTCGCCGACGAGCAGTGGGCGACGGCCCTCGACGACCCCTCGATCGACCCCGACGGCAACGGCTACCGCAGCTTCTACGTCAACGACGCCGTCTTCGCCCGCTTCCGGGCGGCGATCTTCTGGACCGCCCGACGCCCCGACGCGACGGGCGTGCCGGACAACATGTCCGCGGGTGTCGAGGCGTTCATGGACGAGGTCGCGACGGACCTCGAGCGCCGCTACAACGACGGCGCCGTCTTCCGCCCGACCCCCGACCAGCTCCGCGCGCACCGCAAGCGGTCCACCTAGCTAGGAGCGCGTCAGGGCCGCCCGCACGTCGGTCTTGAGGATCTTGCCGACGGTCGAGCGGGGCAGGCTGTCCCAGAACTCGATCTGCTTCGGCGCCTTGACGCTGCCGAGGCGCTCCTTGACGAAGGCGGCGAGGTCGTCCGCCGACACCGTGCTGCCGGGCGCGAGCTCGATCACCGCCGTGACGCGCTCGCCCCACTTGTCGTCGGGCAGGCCGACCACCGCGCAGTCGCGCACGTCCGGGTGGGCCATCAGCGCCTGCTCGACCTCGGCGGAGTACACGTTGAACCCGCCGGTGATGACCATGTCCTTGGCCCGGTCGACGATGAACAGGTAGCCGTCCGCGTCGAGGTAGCCGATGTCGCCGGTGTGGTGCCAGCCGTGCGCCGAGACCTCCGCGGTGGCCTGCGGGTTGCGGTAGTACCCGGCCATCACCAGCGAGCCCCGCACCACGATCTCGCCGCGCTCGCCGCGGGACAGCAGCGTCCCGTCCTCGCCCATGATCGCCACCGTGACGAGCGGCGACGGCCGGCCCGCGGACGCGAGCCGCTCACGCGCGACGGTCCCGTCGGCGTGACGGTGATCAGCCGGCGACATCGTCGACACCATCATCGGCGCCTCGGACTGCCCGAACAGCTGCGCCATCGGCCCGATCCGCTCGAGGGCGTCCTCGAGCCGGGACACCGACATCGGCGCCGCGCCGTACCAGAAGCACTGCAGTGAGCCCAGGTCCGTCGACGCGAGATCCGGGTGGCCCAGCACCATGTAGATCAGCGTCGGCGGCAGGAACGTGTGCGTGACGCGGTGGCGCTCGATCAGCGCGAGGAAGCGCGCGACGTCGGGCTTCGCCATGACGACGATCTCGCCGCCCAGCGCCATCACCGGGAAGCAGAGCACGCCCGCCGCGTGGGTCAGCGGCGCGAGCGCCAGGTACACCGGCCGACCCTCGAACGGATAGCTCATCAGCGTGATCGCCGACATCGCCTCGAGGTTGCGGTCGGTGAGCATCACGCCCTTGGGCCGCCCGGTGGTGCCGCCGGTGCCGACCAGGGCCACGACGTCGTCGGGCGGCGCCGCCTCGGCGGGCGGGTCGCCGTCGGCGGCGGCGAGCCAGTCGCCGAACGACGGCGTCGCCCCGCGGGCCCCGTCGAGGCACACGACGGTGCTCAGCTGCGGCAGGCCGGGCGCGATGGCGTCGACCAGCTCGCCGAACCCGGCCTGGTGGATGAGCGCCGCGCAGTCGAACAGCGCGAGCAGCTCCTGGTTCTCCGCCGCCGCGTTGCGCGGGTTGATCGGGCACCACACCGCGCCGGCCCGGGCGACGCCGAAGACGCACGCGAAGGCGATCGGGTCGTTGGCCGACAGGATGCCGACCTTGTCGCCGGGCCGGACGCCCGAGCGCCGCAGCGCCCGGGCGACCCGGTGGCTCAGGGCGACGACGTCGCCGTAGGTCAGCGACACCCCGTCCAGGGTCAGGCAGGGTGCGCCGGGGTCGAGCGAGGCCCCCTTGTCGAGCCAGGACGTCAAGGACACGACTACATGCCCATCCCACCGTCGACCGGCAGGCCGATGCCGTTGACGAAGCGGGCCTTGTCCGACGCGAGGAACACCGCGGCGTCGGCGATGTCGGACACCTCGGCGAGGCGGCCCGACGGGGTGAGCTCGACGACCGCGCCGACGGCGGCGTCCGGGCTCTCGAACAGGCCGAGCCCCGACGTCTCGACCGCGAGCTTGACGCCCATGTCGGTGGGCACCAGGCCGGGGTAGAGGCAGTTGACGCGCACGCCGTAACCGAGCTTGCCCGACTCCATGGCGGCGACGCGGGTGAGCCGGTCGACGCCCGACTTGGTCGCCGAGTAGCCCGCGATCGCCGGGAACGCGATGGTCGCGGCCACCGAGGCGACGTTGATGACCGCGCCGCCCTGGCCCGCGGCGCCGCCGGGACGCATGGCGCGGAAGGCGTGCTTGATGCCGAGCATCGTGCCGAGCAGGTTGACCTCGAGCATGCGGCGGATGTCGTCGGGCTCGGTGTCGACCAGCAGCGAGGTGACCTCGAGGCCGGCGTTGTTGACCACGACGTCGAGCCCGCCGAGCTCGGAGACGGTCTGGGCGACGGCGGCCTCCCACTGCGCGTCGTCGGTGACGTCCAGCGCGACGAAGTGCGCGCCCGGGATGCCGGCGGCGGTCTGCTCGCCCACGTCCTTGAGGACGTCGGCCAGCACCACCGAGGCGCCCGCGGCCGCCATGGCCGTGCCCATCCCGGCGCCGAGGCCCCGGGCGCCGCCCGTGATCAGCACCCTGCGCCCGGCGAGCTCGTCACTCATCCGTCTGTCCCTCCCGCCGCCCGTGCGCCGCCGACTGCGACGCAGGTCACAACGTAGGGAGCCGTCTGGACGAGCGTCAAGATTCTCTTGGACGACTGTCCAAGACGGTTACGCTCCTGGCCATGGCCAGCACCGCCGGGTCGGCCGATCGCATCGCGCGCCGGCAGGTCGACAAGTTCGACGAGCGGCGCCGGCAGCTGGCCGACGCCGCGCTGCTGACGCTCTCGGAGCTGGGCTACGCCCGCACGAGCCTGCGGGAGATCGCGCAGCACTCGGGCTTCTCGCACGGCGTGCTGCACTACTACTTCCGCGACAAGGTCGACCTCATCACCCACGGCGTGCGGCGCTACAAGGCGCACTGCGTGGAGCGCTACGACGGCATCGTCGCCCCGGCGGGGGACCCGTCCGAGCTGCTCGCGCGGGTGTGCGACGCGCTCGTCGGCACCCTCGACCAGGACGCGGTGCTGCACCGTCTCTGGTACGACCTGCGCACGCAGTCGCTGTTCGAGGAGTCCTTCCGCGCCGACGTCGCGGAGATCGACGACAGCCTCGAGCGCATGATCTGGCGGACGGTGCAGGCCTACGCCGAGCTTCTCGAGACCGTCCCGACCTGCACCCCGTCGTTCGCCTACGCGACCGTCGACGGCCTGTTCCAGCAGGCGCTGCTGCGCCACCTCGCGGGCGCGCCCGGGGCGCTGGACGGCCTGCGCGACGGCCTGCGCCGCCAGCTCCCGACGCTGGTCGCCTAGCTGCCGCCCGGCGCCGCGCCGCTCGCGACGCGCTTGCGCAGCTCGCCGACCTCGGTGGCGTCGAAGCCCCGGTCGGTCAGCCACGTCCGGACCGCGTCGCCCTCGGGGTGGCGCGTGGGCACGACGTTGTAGACGTAGTTGAGCTGGCGGGCGGCGGCCTCGCGCTCGAGGTTCTCCAGCACGAAGGCGCCCACGCCCGAGCCGCGCCGGTCCGGCGCGGTCACGATGAGGATCTCGGCGTCGCCCCACGTGTCGTCGAGTCGCCCGTAGCCGAGTGCGGCGCCCGTGTCGTCCTCCACGCGCCACCACGTGTCACCGAGCGGACGGCCCACCTCGGGGTGGCCGAGGCCGAACAGCGTGGGCGGCAGGTCGCCCAGCGCCGCGGCCTTCTCCTGGTCCCAGCGGGGGTCCTGCTCGGCCACCCAGTGCCATGTCATCGTGACCTCCCCAAAGTTCTACAGGTCTATGCACTGTCGTCGGATTCTCGTAGAGTGTGGAGCGCACGACAAGGGAGGACCACCACCGTGACCGTTCTCGACGACGCGCCGGCCGCACACCCCGAGACCGTTCCACAGGTCGACTTCGACACCGACCCGGCGCGCTACCGGCACTGGCGCCTGGAGGTCGACGGCGAGACGGCCTGGGTCTACCTCGACGTCGCCGAGGACGGCGGCCTCGTCCCGGGGTACGAGCTCAAGCTCAACTCGTACGACCTCGGGGTCGACATCGAGCTCTACGACATCACCCAGCGGCTGCGCTTCGAGCACCCCGAGGTGCGCAGCGTGGTGCTCACCAGCGGCAAGGACTCGAACTTCTGCGCCGGGGCCAACATCCGGATGCTGGCGCAGTCGAGCCACCCCTGGAAGGTGAACTTCTGCAAGTTCACCAACGAGACGCGCAACGGCATCGAGGACATGACCGCCCACTCGGGCCAGACCTGGGTGGCCGCGCTGAACGGCACGGCGGCCGGCGGCGGCTACGAGATGGCCCTGGCCTGCGAGACGATCCTGCTCGTCAACGACCGCTCGAGCGCGGTCGCGCTGCCCGAGGTGCCGCTGCTCGGCGTGCTGCCCGGCACCGGCGGGCTCACCCGCGTCACCGACAAGCGCCACGTCCGCAAGGACCGCGCCGACATCTTCGCCACGAAGTCCGAGGGCTTCCAGGGCCCGAAGGCCGTCGAGTGGAAGCTCGTCGACGAGACGGTGTCCCGCAAGCAGTGGGACGAGACGGTCCGGGCCCGGGCCGCGGAGGCCGCCGCCGGGTCGTCGCGCCCGACCGACGCCACCGGCGTCGCGCTGCCCCCGCTGCGTCGCGAGGTCACCGACGAGTCCGACTCTCTGGGGCGCATCACCTACCCGAACGTCCGCTGCGAGATCGACCGCGAGGCCCGCACCGCGACGATCACCGTCCTCGGTCCCGAGCCCGGCACCGTGCCCGAGTCCCTCGAGCGCATCCACGCCCTCGGCGCCGACTTCTGGCCGCTGGCCATGACCCGCGAGCTCGACGACCTGATCCTGCGCCTGCGCACCAACGAGCTCGAGATCGGCACGTGGCTGATCCGCACGCAGGGCTCGGTGGAGGGTGCGCTGGCGTTCGAGCGGGTCATCGCCGAGCACTCGGGCACCGACTGGCTGGTCAACGAGATCCGCCACTACTTCAAGCGCACGCTCAAGCGCCTCGACGTCACGAGCCGCAGCCTCATCGCGCTCATCGAGCCCGGCAGCTGCTTCGCCGGCGCGCTGCTGGAGCTGGCGCTGGCCTGCGACCGCCAGTACATGCTCGAGGGCGTCTTCGAGGACGCCGACGAGGAGCAGGACCCGGCGCAGATCGTCCTCACCGAGTCGAACTTCGGCGCCTTCCCGATGGGCAACGGCCTGACCCGCCTGGCCTCGCGCTTCTACGGCGACGACGAGCACGTCGCCGAGCTGCACGAGCGCGTGGGCGAGCGCCTGACCGGCGCCGACGCCGAGGAGGCGGGCCTGGTCACCGACGCCCCCGACGACATCGACTGGGAGGACGAGATCCGCATCCTGCTCGAGGAGCGGGCCTCCCTGAGCCCGGACGCCCTGACCGGCATGGAGGCCAACCACCGGTTCGTGGGCCCCGAGACCATGGAGACGCGGATCTTCGGCCGGCTCACCGCCTGGCAGAACTGGATCTTCATCCGTCCCAACGCGAGCGGCCCCGAGGGCGCGCTGCGCAAGTACGGCACCGGCCGCAAGGCCGACTTCGACAAGAAGCGGGTGTAACCACCATGACCTCTGCACGCCCGAAGATCGACTTCGATGCGAAGATCCCGAACAACGTCGACCTCGCGTCGGACCGCAAGCTCCAGCGCGCCCTCGAGCGGTGGCAGCCCAACTTCCTCGACTGGTGGGGCGACATGGGCCCCGCGGTCGACACCAAGGACGTCTACCTGCGCACGGCCGTCGACGTCGGCCGCGAGGGCTGGGCGCACTTCGACCACGTGCCCATGAACGAGTACCGCTGGGGCGTCTTCCTCGCCGAGCACGACCCGGACCGCAAGATCGCCTTCGGTGAGCACAAGGGCGAGCCGGTGTGGCAGGAGGTGCCCGGCGAGTACCGCGCCGACCTGCAGCGCCTCATCGTCATCCAGGGCGACACCGAGCCCGCGTCGGTCGAGCAGCAGCGCTTCCTCGGGGCCACCGCGCCGTCGCTCTACGACATGCGCAACCTCTTCCAGGTCAACGTCGAGGAGGGCCGTCACCTCTGGGCGATGGTCTACCTGCTGCACGCCTACTTCGGCCGGGCCGGGCGCGAGGAGGCCGACCAGCTGCTGCAGCGCAACTCCGGCTCGGACGACTCGCCGCGCATCCTCGGGGCCTTCAACGAGGAGACCCCGGACTGGCTGTCGTTCTACATGTTCACGTACTTCACCGACCGCGACGGCAAGTACCAGCTCGGGACGCTCAAGGAGTCGGGCTTCGACCCGCTGTCGCGGACCTGCGAGTTCATGCTCAAGGAGGAGGCCCACCACATGTTCGTGGGCACCACCGGCATCGACCGCGTGGTCACCCGCACCGCGGAGCTGATGAACGAGCACGACTCGGAGGACGTCGCGGGCGCCGGCGGCATCCCGCTGGACATGCTCCAGAAGTACATCAACTTCCACTACACGGTCTCGCTCGACCTGTTCGGCAACGAGTCGTCCACCAACGCCGCCAACTACTTCACCGCCGGGCTCAAGGGCCGCTGGCAGGAGGAGCGGCGCAAGGACGACCACGTGCTCGCCGACGACGCCGGCGCGGTGGACGCCGTGCGCGACGGCCAGATCACGACGACCGAGGTGCCGGCGCTGCTCGCGCTCAACCAGGACCTGCGCAGCGAGTACACCAGCGACTGCCGCGGCGGGCTCAAGCGCTGGAACCGGATCCTCGAGAAGCACGGCATCGACGCGCGGCTCTACCTGCCGCACGCCGGGTTCAACCGTCAGGTCGGGGCGTTCGCGGGCCAGCACATCACGCCCGACGGCCGGATCGTCTCGGCGCAGGAGTGGGAGGCGCAGGCCGCGAGGTGGCTGCCCACCGAGGTCGACAAGACCCACGTCCGCGGCCTCATGCACCCCGTCCTCGAGCCCGGGAAGATCGCCGGCTGGATCGCCCCGCCCACCAACGGGATCAACGACAAGCCCGTCGACTTCGAGTACGTGCACTTCAACTGACCCCTACCGCCGTGAGGTGGCGCGGGCCACCATCGGGCGACCCCACACCACGCCACCACCACACCGAGGACGGGCCGCGCATGTCGGAGTCGTTCAACGCCACCGAGTACCTCGTCGGCCGCCGCCTCGCGGCGGGTGACGGCGACCGCGTGGCGGTGCGGGCGCCGTCGGCGACGCTGACCTACGCGCAGCTCGACGCCGAGGTCGGCCGCGTCGCGTCGGGGCTGGCGGCGCTGGGCGTGCAGCCCGAGCAGCGGGTCGTGCTGTGCATGGTCGACGAGGTCGAGCTGTTCACCGGCATCCTCGCGACGATGCGCCTCGGCGCGGTGGCCGTGCCGGTGTCGACGATGCTGCGGGGCCCGGAGCTGGCGGTGCTCGTCGGCGACTCCCGGGCCCGGCTGCTGCTCACCTCCTCGGAGTTCGCCGACACCTCCCGCGTCGCGGTCGCGACGGCGCGGGAGGCCGGCGCCGACGTCGCCGAGGTGGTGGTCACCGGCGACGACCCGTCGGGGTTCGGCAGCGGCGTCGGCACCCGCACGTGGGCGGAGATGCTGGCGGCCGGGGAGGCGCTCGGCGGCACGCCGCCGGCGTACGACACCTGGGACGAGTCGCAGGCGCTGTGGCTCTACACGTCGGGCACCACGGGCAAGCCGAAGGCGGCGATGCACCGGCACGCCGACATCCGGTTCGTGTGCGAGACCTACGGCCAGCAGGTGCTCGGCATCCGCCCCGACGACCTGTGCCTGTCGGTGGCCAAGCTGTTCTTCGCCTACGGCATCGGCAACTCGATGTTCTTCCCGCTCTCGGTGGGGGCGGCCGCGGTGCTCGAGCCGTCGCGGCCGTCGCCGGCGCTGCTGGCCGACCTCGCCGCGCGGCACCGGGTGACGATGTTCTTCGGTACGCCGAGCTCGTACGGGCCGCTGCTCGCCGCGGCGGAGGCCGGGCAGGTCGACCCGGCCGCGTTCGCCACCGTCCGGCGTGGGGCGTCGGCGGGGGAGGCGCTGCCGGCGCGCATGGTCAACGGGATGCGCGACGTCTTCGGTATCGAGGTCCTCGACGGCATCGGGTCGACCGAGGCGCTGCACATCTACATCTCCAACCGGCCCGGGGAGGTCTCGCCCGGCACCTCCGGCGTGCCGGTGCCGGGCTACGACGTCGAGATCCGCGGCACCGACGGCCACCCGGTCCCCGACGGGGAGACCGGCACGCTCTACGTCCGCGGCGACTCGATCTGCACCGGCTACTGGTGCCGCACCGCGACCAACCGCTTCGTGTTCGAGGGGGAGTGGCTGCGCACCGGCGACACCTACGTCCGCAACGCCGACGGCACCTACACCTGCCTGGGCCGCACCGACGACGTGCTCAAGGTCGGCGGGATCTGGGTGACGCCGGCCGAGCTGGAGGAGCGGCTCGTGGCACACCCGTCGGTGGCCGAGGTGGTCGTGGTCGCCGTCCCGGACGACGACGGTCTCGACCTGCCGGTGGCCTGCGTCGTCCCCCGCGACGGGCACACCGTGGACGAGGCCGCGCTCGTCGCGTGGTGCCGCGAGGGTCTGGCGTCGTTCAAGCGGCCGCGCCGCGTCATCGCGATCGACGAGGTGCCCCGCACGGCGACCGGCAAGGTCCAGCGGTTCAAGCTCCGCGAGCTGGCGACGGCCCGCGTGCACGAGGCCCCGACGCTCGAGGCCGCGCACTGACGGCCGGCCCCCGGCGTGGGCTCCCGGTGATCCGCTCCTGAAGCGTCCCTGAGGTCTGGCGCGGCGGCCTTCCCGTCGGTGCCGGGGGAGTCGCACCCTCGGGCGCATGGTCCAGCTCGACGACCGGGCCGCGACACGCCGGCTGCTCGACCGTCTCGGCTTCGGTCCGCTGCCCGGCGAGCTCGCGGCGGCCCGCGGCTTCGACGCCACCCTCGACGCGCTCCTGGCGCCCGGCCCCGACCCCGGGGTGGCGGCCACACCGCCGCCCGCGCTCGCCCCGATCCCGACCTCCCCGCGCTCCGACGCGACCGACCGCGCCGCCGAGCAGCAGGCGCGCCAGACCGGCCAGGCGCAGCTGACGACCTGGTGGCTGGACCGCATGACCGCGACGACGGCCCCGCTGCCCGAGCGGCTGGTGTGGTTCTGGCACGGCCACTTCGCGACGTCGGCGCAGAAGGTCCGCGAGCCCGCCGCGCTGCTGGCGCAGAACCAGACGTTCCGCACGCTCGGCCTCGGCGATTTCCGGACGCTGGCCCACGCGATGGTCGTCGACCCGGCGATGATGGTGTGGCTCGACGCCGCGCAGAACAAGGTCGGCGCGGCCAACGAGAACCTCGCCCGCGAGTTCATGGAGCTCTTCGCCCTCGGGGTCGGGAACTACGCCGAGTCCGACGTGCGCGAGGCGGCCCGGGCGCTGACCGGCTACACCGTCGACCGCACCGACGGCGACGTCCGCCTGGTCGCCCGCCGCCAGGACACCGGCCCGAAGACGATCTTCGGGACGACGGGCCCGATCGACGCGCCCCGGTTCGTCGACATGGTCGTCGACCGGCCGGAGTCGGCGCGCTTCGTGGCGAGCCGGCTCTGGTACCGGCTCGTGTCCTCGTCCACGCCGCCGACCCCGGCCGTCCTCGGCGACCTCACCGACGCCTACGGCCCGGGCACCGACGTCCGGGGCCTGCTGCGGGCGCTCGCGACGTCGGCGCCGTTCCGCGACAGCGCGACGACCGTCGTCAAGCAGCCCGTCGAGTGGGCGGTCGGGCTGATGCGGGCCGTCGGCGTGCGGGCGTCGGCGGTCGTCGCGGCGCCCGGCGGCCGGCCGGGACGTCCCCGGCGCGACCCGCTCGTCACCCAGCTCACCGCCCTCGGCCAGGTCCCGTTCCGGCCGCCGAGCGTCGGCGGCTGGCCGGCCGGCCCGGCGTGGCTGACGCCGTCGGCGGGCCTGTCCCGGCTCGCGCTCGCCGAGGCCGTCGTCGCGGGCTCGCCGCTGCCGCCCGGTCCCGCGGGGGCGGCCGCGCGCATCGACTGGGCGCGCCAGGTGCTGGGCGTGGACGCCTGGAGCCCGCGCAGCCTGGCCGCCCTGCAGCAGGTGGCGGGCGAGGCCGACCCGCGCCGGACCCTCACCGTCGCCGCCCTGACCCCCGAGTACGTGGTGAGCACATGACGAACCGCCTGCCCACCGTCACCCGGCGCCGCTTCCTCGCCTTCTCCGGCGTGACCGTGGCCGCCGGCCTCGCCCTGGGCGCCACCCAGGTGGACTGGACCGATCTGCTGCACGAGGCCGTCCACGACCCGCTGCGCCCCGGGCAGGGCGTGCTCGTGGTCGTCACGCTCTACGGCGGGAACGACGGGCTGGGCACGGTCGTCCCGGCCGCCGACCCCGCCTACCGGAGCGCGCGCCCCGAGCTGGCCTACGCCGAGGGTGACGTGCTCGACCTCGGTGAGGGCCTCGGGATCAACCCGGGCATGACCGGCCTCAAGAAGCAGTGGGACGGCGGCAACCTGGCCATCGTGCGCGGCGTCGGCTACCCGGCGCCCGACCACAGCCACTTCCGTTCGATGGCCATCTGGCAGACGGGGTCGCCCACCTCGCCCACCGGGTCGGGCTGGCTGGGGCGCTGGCTCGACCACACCGGCGACGACCCGCTGCGCGCCGTGTCGATGGACTCGGTGCTCCCGCCGCTGCTCTCCGGGGACCGCACCGCGGCGTCCACGCTGCCACCCGGCGGCGAGCGGCTGCCCTCCGGGGCGCTCGGCGCGGCGTTCCGGGGCCTGGCGGGCGTCGACGCCGGCGACGACACGCTGCGGGCCCGGGTCGCGCGCTCCGGGCGCGACCTCGGCCAGGTCGAGCAGGTGCTCGGGCCGGTGGTCAGCGGCGGCGACGGGCCCGCGGACGCGGCCGGCGATGCCGCCGGGAACGCCGCCGGGAACAGGAAGGGCGCGGGCGGACGCTCCGAGCTCGCCTCCCAGCTGCAGACGGTGGCCGCGCTCGTCGAGGCCCGCGTGCCGACACGGGTGTACTCGGTCTCGCTCGGCGGCTTCGACACCCACGCCGACGAGCGCACCACCCAGCAACGCCTGCTCGGCGAGCTCGACGCGGCGCTGTCCGGGTTCGCCGACCGCCTCGCCGGCACCGAGGCGGGTCGCCAGGTCGTCACGCTGGTCTACTCGGAGTTCGGCCGCCGCGTGCGCGCCAACGCGAGCCAGGGCACCGACCACGGCACGGCCAACCCGGTGTTCGTGCTGGGGAGCGGCGTCACGCCCGGCTTCTTCGGCCAGCAGCCCAGCCTCACCGACCTCGACGACGGCGACCTGCGCGCGCACGTCGACTTCCGCGACGTCTACGCGACGATGCTCACCGGTGTCCTGGGCGCCGACCCCACCCCGGTGCTCGGGCTCGGCCGGACCCCGATCGCCGGGCTGCTGCGGACCTGAGGCCCTACGGTGGTGGTCCACCCCACCAGGAGGTCACGCCGATGGCCGGCCAGCGTTCCGACCGCACCGACCCCCTCGCCACGGCCGACCAGCCGCCCACCGAGGGCGAGCCGGACCACGAGCCGACCGTCGAGCCCGGCGGCGACGTGCCGGGCGCCGTGCTGGGCTCGGACCACGAGGAGCCCCTCGACGGCCCGGAGCCCGAGCCGGAGAGGTAGCTCCTCCTCGGTGCCGACCGCGGGTCGACACGCTCGGGACGGGCCACCCGGCGCGGACTCCGGATCTCGGTGCGGCATGCTCACCGACCGTGACGGCCACCACCGAGCGTGCAGTCCCCACCGTGACCGTCCCCCGTGAGAACGCCTTCGATCTGCTCCGCCTGGTCGGGGTCGTGCTGGTGCTGGTGCACCACTCCTGGGTGCTGACCGGCAGCACGACGAACCTGTTCGGGACGGCGTCGGGCACGGACCCGGGCACGCTCGGTGTCGGGATCTTCTTCGCGACGTCCGGCTACCTCGTCACCGGGTCGTGGCTCGCGGACCCGTCGCCGTGGCGCTTCCTCGCGCGCCGCGCCCTGCGTCTGTGGCCGCTGCTGATCGTCGTCGTGCTCGGCACCGCGGTCGTCCTGGGTCCGCTGGTGACGGCACTGCCGATCTCGACCTACCTCCGTGACCCGGCGACGCCCGGGTACGTGCTGAACAACGTGGCGCTCTGGCCGCTGCAGTGGACGTTGCCCGGCGTCCTCGGCGGTGCGGCCGTGAACGGGTCGATCTGGTCGTTGCCGTGGGAGGCGATGGCCTACGGCGCCGTCGTGCTGTTGGGTTCGACGACGCTGTTGCGCCGCCCGGCGGCGGTCTACCTCCTGGCGGCCGCGGCGGTGGCTCACCTCCTGGTCGTCGGGCCCGGGCCGGCCTACGTGGAGCAGGCGCTGGCCTGCTTCACGCTCGGGATGGCCGCGCAGCACGCGTGCCGCCGGTGGGTCCCGTCGTGGTGGGTCGCGGTCGGCGGTGCCGCGCTCTGGGCGGCGACCTGGGGCACCACCGCGGCGTCGGCCGGCTCGGTGGTGTTCATCGGATCGTCGGCGTTCGTGGTCGCCTTACGGGCGCCGGCGTGCGTGCGGCACCCGACGGGGTCCTGGGACCTCTCCTACGGGATGTACCTCACGGCGTTCCCGATCCAGCAGCTCGCGGTCGTCGGGCTCGGGTGGCGCTCGCCGTGGCTGGTGCTGCTCGTCGCGCTGGTCGGGTCGGCGGCGTGCGCGGCCGTCTCGTGGCCGTTGATCGAGCGCCCGGCGCTGCGACACAAGCCGCACCGCTGCGGGCCGCGGGTGCGAGCGCTCCACCGGCGCTGGGCCGTGCCGTCCTGGCGATGAGCCCGTCAGTCCCGCAGCGCGGGCGTCACGTCCCGCGCCGGCGTCGACGGGTCGCCGTCGTCGAGCGCCCACCACACCTGTGCCCCGGAGAGCTCGTCGGCGGCGGAGAGCACGCCCTGGACGCGGGCGACCTGGGCGACCAGGTGCTCGGGGGAGCAGCCGTGCACCGCGGCCTCGCGGCGCAGGACGGCGGTCACGACGTCCGCCGGGGCGCCGGCCCGCCACCGGCACAGCGACGTGCCCAGCACGCGGGCGGCCGCGCCGACGAGGGCGAGGTCGACGATGTCGACCTCGGGCACCGTGGGTCGGGCGAGGTCCCGCAGCACCGGCCCGGTCAGCGAGCTCCACGCGCGCAGGGCGAGGCCGTCGGCGAGCGGGTCGGGGGGCGTCGCGCCGTCGGCCTCCTCGGTGCGCAGCGCGAGGAGCAGCCCCGACACCTGCCCCAGCGCCCGCACCCAGCCCCGGCGCGTGCCCGGCAGCCAGGGCTCGGCCCGACGCGGCTCCGGCGGTGTCCACCTCTCCTCGGTCATCGTCCCCCCAGCACCATCACGACGCAGGGTGACGAGAATAGAGGAGATGTCCGGGTCGAGGGCCACGGTCATAGCCCGAAAAGACTAACAAAACGGCATATGGTGATCGCTCAGGCCGCGACCTGCGGGTACCAGGCGCTGATCTCGAGGTCGAGCTCGGCGAGGTCGGGGTGGGCGAAGAGGAGCGACTCGCCGGGGCTGAGCCGCTGCGGTCGGCGCCCGCCGGTGGGGCAGCCGTCCTCGTGGCGCACGGGGTAGAGCTTCCACACCCGCACGGAGTGGCAGTAGTGGCATTCGCCGGTGATCATCACGGACTCCGGGCACGTCGGCGGTGAGGGGGAGCGACCCCGCACGCCGACGCTGGACGCGGGACCGCACCCAGTGTGGTGCCCGAACCGGCGCCCACGACCCCGCTCCGTGACCGCGCCCACCGTGTGACGTGAGCAGGGGTCAGGCGCCGTCCAGCTCCGCGAGGGCGCGCCGGGCCTGCTCGGTGATGGCCTCGGGGCCGGTGACCTCGTCGGGGTCGGCGTCGGCGCCCATGTCGCCGGCGCGGTAGCGCGTCCAGACCCCGGCGTGGATGCACGCCGCGCGCCAGCGGGCGAACGCCAGGTAGTAGGCGATGTCGACGTCGCCGGTGCCCGTGGCGGCGGTGTAGCGCTCGATCAGCTCGCCCCGCGTGGGGTAGCCGCCGGCCGGGGTCGGGCTGGGCAGGGCGGCCGGGACGGCGTCGTCGGGCTCGCTCCACGACACGAGCAGGTGCCCGAGGTCGCACAGCGGGTCGCCGATCGTCGCGAGCTCCCAGTCGAACACCGCCACCGCGCGTCCGTCGGGGTCGTAGGCGATGTTGCCCGGCCGGAAGTCGCCGTGGACGATCCCGACCTCGCCCTCGGGCACCCGCGCGGCCAGCGCGTCGTGGGCGGCGTCGATGGCCGAGAGGTCCTCCATCGCCGACGAGTGCGCCTGCCGGTGCCAGCGCTTGAGCTGGCGGGCCACGAAGTTGCCGGGCCGGGCGAGGTCGTCGAGCCCGACCGTCGCCGGCTCGACGTGGTGCAGCGCCGCGAGCACGTCGATGGTCGAGGTGCCGACGGTGGCGCGCGCCGCGTCGGGCACCGCGGCGCCGGACTCGGCGTCGTTGAGGACCTTGCCGGCCGCGAAGTCCATGACGTAGAGGTCCGCGCCCCAGACGTCGTGGTCGTCGCAGAAGGCGCGCGGGGTCGGCACCGGGACCTCGGTGGGGTTGAGCGCGGACAGGAACCGCCACTCACGGCCCATGTCGTGCGCAGTCTCGAGCACCCCGCCCAGGGGCGGGCGCCGCAGCGCCCACGCGTGGTCGGCCTCGTCGGTGACGCGGTAGGTGAGGTTCGACCGCCCGCCCGCGATGCGGGTGAACGTGATCTCGCCGTCGATCTCGTCGATGTTCCCCCGGAACCACCGCACGACGGTGTCCGGGACCTCCTCCGCGCTCACGCCGCCGCCCCGACGCGCAGGACGATCTTGCCGACCTGGGTGCCGGACTCGAGGTACTCGTGCGCCTCGACCACCGCGTCGAGGCCGTCGAACACCCGGTCCACCTGCGGGGCGAAGGTTCCGTCACGGAGGCCGGCGCCGACGAAGGCGCCCGCGCGGCGCAGCCGCTGCTCGTCGTGGGTCATCGCGAACAACGTATAGGCCCGCATCCACAGATCGGGCAACGTCTCGGCCGGGAACGGTGTCGGCTCGCCCGAGAGCAGCCCGTGGACGGTCAGGACGCCGCCGGCGGCGGTCGCGCGGGCGAGATCCGCGACGCCGGGGCCGGCGACGGCGTCGAACACGTGCTCGCAGCCCCGCCCGCCGGTGATCTCGAGGACCCGCGCGACGAGGTCCTCCTCGCCGGTCGCGACGACGTGGGCCGCGCCCGCCGCCCGCAGCGCCTCGGCCTTGCTGCTCGAGCGGGTGGTGGCGATCGGCACCGCCCCGACCCGGTTGGCGACGGCGATGGCCGCCAGCCCGACGCTGGAGGTCGCCGCGGTCACCAGGACGTGGTCGCCGGCGCGCAGCCCGCCGGTCTCGACCAGCCCGCCGTAGCCCACGAGGAACGGCATCCACACCGCGGCGCCGTCGACCCAGCCCGTCGCGTCCGGGAGCGGGACGAGGGCCCGGGCGGGGACGACGGCGCGCTCGGCGTACACCCCGTGGTCGTTCATGGAGAAGGCCGGCACGACGCTGACGCGCTCGCCGACCGACCACCGCGTGACGCCCTCGCCGAGCGCCGCGACCGTGCCGGAGCACTCGTAGCCCAGCCCGGCGGGCAGGCGCGCCGCCTCGATGTAGGTGCCGCGCCGGAACATCGACTCCGCGCGGTTGAGCCCGATCGCCGCGACGTCGACCGCCACCTCGCCGGGGCCCGGCACCGGTGGCGGCTCGTCGACGATCCGCAGCACCTCCGGCCCGCCGAGCTCGGAGAACCGCACCGTTCTCGTCATGCCCGCAGCATGCCGCGCCGACGATCACCGCGCAGCCCTTGCGGCCGGGCCGGGACGGGGCCAGGCTGACGAATGACCGGATGTGACATCTGGTCACGAGTCAGAGGAGAGGCCCGTGGGACGGGTGTCGCAGCTGCTGGACGCGGCGGGCGAGCTCCTGCTCGCCCACGGCTACCGGCGGGTGACCGTCGACGACGTGGCCCGCCGCGCCGGTGTCGGCAAGGGCACGGTGTACCTCCACGTCGCGAGCAAGCTCGACCTGTTCGCGGCGGTGCTGGTGCGCGAGTCGATCGACGTGACCCGCGAGCTGCTCCACGCCCTGCGGGCCGACCCGGCGGAGGCCGCGCTCGCCGCGACGCTGCGCACGACCTACCTCGCCGTGCACCGCCGCCCGCTGACCCGCGCGCTGATGGCGGGCGACGTCGAGGTGCTCGGCGCGATCGCGACCGACACGAAGACCGGCCTCGAGATCGTCACCGACAAGCGGGAGTTCGCCGCGGCGCACTTCCGGCTGCTGCACCGCCACGGCCTGCTCGCCGACGACCCGGACACGACGCCCGACCTGGTCTACCGGCTCAACGCCGCGACGGTCGGCTTCTTCCTCGACCACCTGGTCCCGGCCGCCGCCGGGATGGACGTGACGGCCCGGGCCGACGCCCTCGCCGCCGTCGTCCGGGCGGGGTTCGCCCCGCCCGGCGAGCCCGCCCCGGCCGCCCTCGCCGCGGCCGCCCCGGAGCTCGCCGCGCTCTACGAGCGCACCCTGCACCACCTCACCGCGGCCCTCCCGGAGGAGCCATGACCACCACGCTCGACCTCCCGCCCGACACCTCCGACCTGCCCGTGTTGCTGGACTGGCTCGCCGCCCTGCGCGCCGACGCACCCGTCTGGCCCGATCGCTACGGGATGTACCACGTCACCCGCCACGCCGACGTCGCCGAGGCCCTGCACGACGTCGCGACGTTCAGCTCCGACTTCTCGGCGGTGATGCCGGGCTCCGAGCGCATGACCAAGGGGATGCTGACGCGCATCGACCCGCCCGAGCACCGGGCCCTGCGCCACCTCGTGAGCGCCTCGTTCACCCCGAAGCGCGTGGCCGGCCTGGAGCCGCGGATCCGGGAGCTGACGCGGGAGATGCTGCCGTCGGGTCCTGGCGGGTTCGACCTCGTCGAGGCGCTGGCGTTCCCGCTGCCGGTCACCGTCATCGCCGAGATGCTCGGCCTGCCCGCGGCCGATCGGGGCCGCTTCCGGGCCTGGGCCGACGGGCTGTTCTCCCTGCAGGCCGACGACCCGAAGGAGGCGATGAACGACCCGTCGGTCCGCGACGCGATGGGTGAGATCACCGGCTACCTCGGCGACTGGTGCCGCACCCGCCGTGCCGACCCGGCCGACGACCTCATCTCGGCGCTCGTGACCACCGAGGTCGAGGGCCGGCGGCTCGACGACGAGGAGGCGGCCAACTTCTCGATGCTGCTGCTGTTCGCCGGGCACATCACGACGACGCTGCTGCTGGGCAACGCGGTGCGGGTGATCGACGAGCACCCGGGCACGTGGGACGCGCTGCGCACCGACCCGTCGAGCATCACGGCGACGGTCGAGGAGGTGCTGCGCCTGCGCCCGCCGTTCCCGCTGACCGCCCGCGCCACCACGCGGGACGTAGAGATCTCCGGCATCACCGTGCCAGCCCGCTCCGTCGTCATGACCTGGCTGCTCTCGGCGAACCACGACCCCGACGCCCACCCCGACCCGGAGCGCTTCGACCCCACCCGTCCCGGCATCGGCGGCGGCGCCCAGATGGCGTTCGGCCACGGCATCCACTTCTGCCTCGGGGCACCGCTGGCGCGGCTCGAGGCGCGGGTGGCGCTGGAGGAGATGACCGCTCGCTACGCTGCGCTGACCGTGGGGGAGGGGGAGCAACGGCCGTACACGGGTCGTGTGCTCGGGACCCGCGCGCTGCCCGTCGTCGCGACCTGATCGGGTGACGACCAGCCCTGGTGACCCAGCGTCGACTACTGGTCACGATCAGTCACGATAGGGGTCGTGTCCGGCCTCGCGCTCGCGCGCTACCTCCTCGGTGTCGCCGTCGTCGGGTGCGCGGCGGGCGCCGTCGTCACCCTGACCAGCGTCCCCGCCGCCCCGGTCCCCGCTCCGATCGCCGCCCCGGCGGCCGTCCCCGGCCCCCGCGCGGCGCTCGCCGAGCTGGACACGGATGCGGCCGGCGAGCGGGTGAACGTGCTGCGCGTGGTCGACGCGGTCACGTTCGACGCGCGACTGCCCGACGGGGGACCGGTGATCCGGGTGCGCGCGCTCGGCGTCCAGCCCCCCGGCACCTGCTACGGCGCCCAGGCGACGACGTTCGCCTCGCAGGTGCTCGACCGCCGCGCGGTGACCCTGGTCGGCGAGGAGCGCGCGGCCGACCGCTTCCAGCGCCGCCTGGCCACGGTCACCCTCGACGGCGGGGGCGACTACGCGGTCCTCGCGGCGGAGGCCGGCATCGCCCGCGCCTACGCGACCGACGCGGCCCCGGAGGTCATGCCTGCCGTCCGCGCCGCCCAGGACCGTGCGCGGCTCGCCGAGCGCGGGGTCTGGGGCGTGCCGTGCCGCGGCGCCGCGACCCCGAACGTCCCCGGGACCCGGGGCGCCGGCTCCCGCTGACGCCCGGGCCCGGGCTCTCAGTCGCCGGGGCGCGCCTCGTGGTGGCGCTGCCCCGGGGTGCGGCGGTTCTCCTTCATGCTCGCCTCGAACACGTGCCGCCGACCCTCGGCGAGCTGCTCGCGGGCGCGGCGCTCGTGGTCGCGGACCACCGACCAGTAGGTGTCGTCGTACTCCTCGACGATCTGGAAGCTCCACCGGCCCTCGAGCAGGTTGCGGCCCACGAGCTCGGTGGAGATCGCGTCGGCGATCGCCTCGTGCCCGGCCTCGCGGAACGCGTCGGCGGCCTGGCCGATGGTGAGGTCGGCGGTGCCCTGGAGCTGGTGGAACGCGTAGAGGTGCCCGCGGGCGCGCTCGACGAACTCCAGGCCCTCGGAGAGCTTGCCGAGCGCCTCGAGCGTCGCGTCGTCCAGGTCGCCGCGCCGGTCGGGACCGCGGGCGTCGTCGGTGGCGTCAGGAGAGCTGGTCACCGCGCCGAGGTCCCCGGCGCCCGCCCCGGCGAAACGGTCAGAACACCTTGCCGGGGTTGAGGATGCCGTGCGGGTCGAGCGCGGTCTTGACCGCGCGCTGCATCGCCAGCACCTCCGGGCTCTGCTCGCGCTCGAGTCCGGACCGCTTGAGCAGCCCGACGCCGTGCTCGCCGGTGACCGTGCCGCCGAGGGCCAGGGCGTCGGCGAGGATCTCCTCGAACGCGGCCTGTGCCCGCTCGCGCGCGGGCTCGTCGCCGACCGGGGTGATGAGCAGCGGGTGCAGGTTGCCGTCGCCGGCGTGGGCGAGGTTGGCGATCGTGGTGTCGTAGCGACGCCCGATGTCCTGGATGCGGCCCAGCATCTCGGGCACG
The DNA here is from genome assembly GCF_039542135.1 of Actinomycetospora chlora. NCBI lineage: Bacteria > Bacillati > Actinomycetota > Actinomycetes > Pseudonocardiales > Pseudonocardiaceae > Actinomycetospora > Actinomycetospora chlora. The sequence goes on along the minus strand of NZ_BAABHO010000015.1, from coordinate 87,718 downwards.
GCCGCCCGGGGGACGCAGACGTCCTCGGTGAGCACAGGGCCCAGCCGCTCCAGGGCGGGGTAGGCGAGCCGTCGGGCGGCGAACAGCGCCTCCGCCTCCTCGGCGTCGGCGGCCTGCGCGGCGAACGTCGCGCCGGCGGCCTCGAAGTGCCGCAGCATCTCGCCGGCCTCGGCATCGCCGGCCGCGCCCGGCGCGTCCGAGCGCCCCAGCAGCACGACGTCGGCCTCGGCGGCCAGGCCCATGTTCTTCCACGCGTCGACGGCCTCGAGGCACGTGCGGTCCACCAGCTCCAGCGCCGACGGGGTCAGCCCGGCGGCGGTGATGGCGGCGACGGCGCGGCCCGCGTCGACGACGGAGTCGAAGTAGCCGGCGACCGTGTGCTCGGGGGCGCGGGCGGGCCGCAGCTTGACGGTGACCTCGGTGATCACCCCGAGCGTGCCCTCGGAGCCGACCATCAGCCCGGCCAGGTCGAGCCCGGCGACGCCCTTGGCGGTGCGCCGCCCCAGCCGCACCAGCTCGCCGAGCCCGTTGACGACCTGCACGCCGAGCACGTAGTCGCGCGTGACGCCGTACTTGACGCAGCACAGCCCGCCGGCGTTGGTGGCGACGTTGCCGCCGATGGTCGACCAGGGCGCGCTCGCCGGGTCCGGCGGGTACCAGAGGCCCTGCTCCGCGCAGGTGGCACGCAGGTCGTCGTTGACCACGCCGGGCTGGACGACGGCCAGCCGCTCCGCGGCGTCGATCTCCAGCACGTCGGTCATGTGCTCGGTGGAGAGCACGACCGACCCCTCGCTCGCGTTGGCGCCGCCGGAGAGCCCGGTGCCCGCGCCCCGCGGCACGACGGGCGCGCGGTGCGCCAGGCACGCCCGCACGACGGCCTGGGCCTCCTCGGCGGAGCGCGGCCGCACCACGGCGAGGGGCAGCGCGTGCGGCGCCCACTCGGCGTCGTCGTGGGCGTAGCTCGCGAGCACGTCCGGGTCGTCGAGCACGCGCCCGGCGGGCAGGGCGCCCTGCAGGGCGTCGACGACGGGAGCCCTCGAGATCGTGGTCACGGCGGCGCCTCCTGTGGTGTCCGGCCCCTCACGGTAAGGCGCGAACGCCCGGTCAGCCCAGGATCGGGTGCAGCAGCCAGAACGCCAGCGCGGCGACCGCCGCGGCGGCGGGGAGGGTGAGCACCCACGCGACGGCGATGTTGCCCGCGACGCCCCACCGCACGGCCGAGAGTCGCCGCGTGGCCCCGACGCCCAGGATGGAGGCGGTGATCGTCTGGGTGGTGGAGATCGGCGCGGAGAAGGCGAAGGCCGTCGTGTAGAGCACCGCCGACGCCGTGGTCTCCGCGGCGAACCCGCGCGGCGGGTCGAGGTCGATGATCCGCCGCCCGAGCGTGCGCATGATCCGCCAGCCGCCGGAGTACGTCCCGAGCGACAGCGCGCCCGCCGAGAGCAGCACGACCCACCACGGCACGTCGAACCCCTGGTGGTAGCCGCCGACCACCAGCGCCAGCACGATGACGCCCATCGTCTTCTGGGCGTCCTGCAGGCCGTGGCCCAGCGCCATCGCCGCGGCCGAGACCGTCTGGGCGTGGCGGAACCCGGTGGTCACCCGGCGCGTGCGCCCGTGCCGGAACATCCACAGGATCCCGGTCATCAGCAGGCCGGCGAGCACGAAACCGACCACGGGTGACAGGACCATCGGGATGATCACCTTGTCCAGGACCCCGTGCCACTGCACGGTGCCCGCCGCGGCCAGCGCCGCCCCGACCAGACCCCCGATGAGCGCGTGCGACGACGAGGACGGCAGGCCGAACCACCAGGTCACGAGGTTCCAGGCGATCGCGCCGAGGATCGCGGCGAGCACCACGACCAGCCCGGAGATGCCCTCGGGTGCCGCGATGATCCCGCTCCCGACGGTGGAGGCGACCTCGGTGCCGAGGAAGGCGCCCACGAGGTTCATCACCGCCGCCATGAGCAGGGCGGTGCGCGGCGCGAGGGCCCGGGTCGCGACGGAGGTCGCGATCGCGTTGGCGGCGTCGTGGAAGCCGTTGGTGTAGTCGAACGCCAGCGCCGCGACGATGACCACGACGATCACCGCGAGCTCCACCTCAGGACTCCTTGACCGCGATGCTCTCGACGGTGTTGGCGACCGTCTCGAACGCGTCGGCCGCCTGCTCGAGGACCTCGACGACCTCCTTGAGCTTCAGCACGGTGAGGACCTCGGCCGGCGGAGCGTCCTCCGGCGGGGCCAGCAGCTCGCCGAGCAGCGCGCGGTAGACGTCGTCGGCCTCGTTCTCGAGCGAGTTGACGTGGATCCAGTACGGCTGGAGCTGCTCGACCTTCTCCAGCTTCGGCATCGCCTCCGCGGTCGCCGCGGCGGCGCGCTGCAGGACCTCGACCTGCGCCGCGATCCCCGCGGGCAGCACGCCGAGCCGGTAGAGCACGACACGGTCGGCGGCCTCCTCCATCGCGTCGAGGACGTCGTCGAGCGACGAGGCCAGCCGGTAGATGTCCTCGCGGTCGAACGGCGTCACGAACGTCGAGTTCAGCTTGACCAGGATCTCGTGGGTGACGCTGTCGCCGTCGTGCTCGGTGTCCTTGACCTTCGCGGCGAGGGCTGGGCGGTCCGGGCCCTCGGACGCGACCAGGTCCGCGAGCAGGTCGGCGGCGACCACGATGTTCTCGGCGGCCCGGGTGAACAGCGGGTAGAAGCCGCGCTCGTGGGGCGTCAGGCGGAAGGCCATCGCGCGATGGTAGGCGGCTCCGGGATGACGCCCGGCCGCGCGTCCCGCACGCTGGGCGGCGTGACAGACCAACGCGTGGCCGTGCTGCAGGAGCCCGAGCGCATCACCGTCGAGACGCGCCCGGTCCCGAGCCCCGGACCCGGCGAGGTGCAGGTCGCGGTCCGGGCGGTGAGCGTCTGCGGATCCGACGTCCACTACTACGACCACGGGCGCATCGGCGGGTTCGTCATGCACGGCCCGCTCGTGCTCGGGCACGAGACGTCCGGCGTGGTCAGCGCCCTCGGCGAGGGCGTCGACGGCCCGGTCGTCGGCACGCGCGTCGCCGTCGAGCCCCAGCGCAACTGCGGGCGCTGCGAGCAGTGCGTGCGCGGGCGCTACCACCTGTGCCCGTTCATCGAGTTCTTCGCGACCCCGCCGATCGACGGCTCGTTCGCCGAGTACGTGACGGTGCCCGCGACCCGGGCGCACCCGGTGCCCGACGCGCTCTCCGACGACGCCGCCGCGATGATCGAGCCGCTGGCGGTGGCCGTGCACGCGGCCGGCAAGGCCGACATCGGCCCGGGGACGCGGGTGCTCGTCACCGGCGGCGGGCCGGTCGGGCTGCTGTGCCTGCAGGTCGCGCGGGCCCGCGGCGCGGCGCACGTGACGCTGTCCGACCCGGTGGCCCGCCGCCGCGACGTGGCGCGCGAGTTCGGCGCCGACACCGTCGTCGACCCGGGTGCGGGCGACGACGTGCCGCCCGCGGACGTCGTCCTGGAGTGCAGCGGGGTCCAGGCCGCCGTCGACGCGGCGATCGCGGCGACCGCCCCGGCCGCGACCGTCGTGCTCGTCGGCACCGGCGCGCAGGTGACGCTCCCGCTCGACCTCCTGCAGGCCCGGGAGATCACGGTGAAGGGGACGTTCCGCTACGCCCACGTCTACCCGGCGGCGATCGCGCTGGCGGCCTCGGGCGCCGTGCGCCTCGACGACATGGTCACCTCGCACCACGACCTCGACGGGGCTGTCGACGCGCTGCTCGCGGCCCGGCGCGACCCGGAGTCGATCAAGGCGGTCGTGCGCCCGGCCTAGACGCGCTCACTGGCTGGTATTGCTCGCTGAGCGAGCGGTACCAGCCAGTAGTCGTGCGGTCGGGACGTGCTCAGGCCGCGATGTTCGAAACGACCTCCGTGGCGCGGCGGGCGATGCCGCGCAGCTGGTCGCCGGGGCGCTGCTGCTCGCTGGCCTGCGCCGAGAGCACGACGATGGCGCCGGTGAGCGCCGGGACCGCGTACTGCAGGGCGTGCAGATGGCGGTTGGCGCGGGCGGCGTCGACGGGCAGCTGGTCGGCGACGGTGCTGGCGGCCTGGCCGATGCGCTTGTCCGCCTCGCGGATCGTCTCGCCGGAGGCCGTGGCGCCACCCTGCTTCGTGGTCGCGTCGGACACGGCAGACGTGGTGGACGACGAGACGCCGCTCGCCCGGTGGATCACCGCGTCCTCGACCTTCTTGCCGACGAGGCGGGTGTAGGCCGACGCGGCGATCGCGGCGGCGGTCAGGGCCAGCTTGGCGTTGACGGTGCCCGCGTGGCCCTTCTGGGCGATCGCGCGCTTGCGGTTCTCGGCCAGCAGGCCGGCGCCGCCGACGACGTGCGCGCCGATCGCCAGGGTGTTGACCGGGCTCCACTTGGCCCAGCCGATGCTCGCGACGCGGTCGGCGGTCCGGCGGTCGCCGGCCTCCTCGGCCGCTCCGTTGAGGCCCGCGAGGCCGAACAGCGAGCCGCCGAACCAGGCGGCGAGGCCGACGTCGTGCAGGGCGTGGAGGACGGTGTTGCGCGTGCTCATGGGGCTCCTTGGCCGGTGGAGGTCGGCCGGTGGGGGATCGGCGGAACGCGTCCGCCAGGAGGGCTGGAGCTGCTCAACCCGGTACCGGGGCACAGCCGCTGACCCGGCCCCGAAACCGCCGCGGCGGGGCGCGTCAGAAGTCGCGCGCCACCTCGTTGGGCGTGCCGCGGGTGAGGCTGCGGAGCTGGATGCGGCGGAAGAGCCGGATCGTCGGGCGGATGCCCAGCATCACGCTGCCGATGACGAAGAGTGTCACGCCCAGGTTGAACAGCTCGTGCCAGTAGAAGGCGACGCTGCCGACGGTGAAGAACAAGAAGATCCCGATGTCGTTGACGATGCTCAGCAGCTCGTAGCGCTGGCGCAGCACCAGCTCCTGGTTGCCGAGCGTCAGGGTGATGGCCTGACCCTCGTGCCCGGCGTCGGGGTCCTGGTGCTGGTCGGTGTCCTGGCTCATCGGTCCTCCACGGATGGTCGGGCGGCGCTCGCGACGTGACCGCAGAGGTGGGTGATCCAAGGGCCGCCCAAACCTCGACCTCACACGAGCGGCTAGCCGACGCGCAGCTCGACCCGGCGGCTCGCCTCCAGCGTGGCGAGCGGCCGGGCCGGCCCGACGCCGACGGCGGTGAGCCGCCCGGTGGGGACGCCGGCCGCCTCGAGGCGGCGGACGATCTCGTCGGCGCGCTCGCGGGAGAGCTGCTGCGCGCTGCCGGTCTCCTCACCCGCGGGCGCGGTGTGGCCCTCGACCGTCACCGGCGGGCCCGGGGTGGCGGTGAGGACCGCGGCGAGTCGGTCGACCGCCGCCACGGCCTCGGGGGTCGGCGTCGCGGAGTCGGCGGCGAAGCGCAGCGGGGCACCGGTGAGGACCTCGTCGATCGTGGACTGGAGGACCGCCGCGTCGGGGGCCGGGGTCGTGCGCTCGATCGCGGGGCGCGTCGTGGCCGGCGGTGGCCCCGACGCGGAGGCCGCCGGGGTCGGCCCGCTGCCGTTGCCGCTGTCCCCGAGGCCCACGACCCCCACGACCACGCCGGCGACCAGCAGGACGGCGACGAGCGCGAGCAGCAGGAGCGGTCCGCGGCGCACGGCGCGGCGCGCGTGCGAGCCGCCGCCCGCCCGGCCGGTGCCGCCCCACCAGTGCGCACCACCCGGGCGGTCGGTGACGCGCCCGCGGTGGTGCCCGCCTCCCGTCACGACCCCGTCACCTCCTCCCGCCGTGTGCGCACTGTGCCCGGTCCGTGCCGCGCCACGCGCGGGTGGAGTGCCGATGCGGCCGGACGGCGTCCGGCCGCTGCGACGATCGGCCCTCCGGCGCGCGGTCCGCCTCCAGCGTGCTCACCCGGGGTGGGTCGCGGGAGGCGGCGAACCGGTGACACGGGAGGATCGCGCGCCGTGACCGGCCGATGAGCAGCCCCGAGCCCGCCCTGCGCGTCCTGCGCCGCGACGACGTGGTGGCCGCGGCCGCCGACGTCGACCCCGTCGCCGCGGTGGAGGCCACCCTCCTCGCCCACGCGCGCGGGGCGACGACGCTGCCCGACGAGGCCTACCTGCCCTGGCGGACGGCCTCCGGGGCCTCCGCGCGGAGCCTCGCGCTGCCCGGCGCGGTGTGGGGCGACCGGCCGGCGGTGGGTCTGAAGGTCATCAACTCGAGCCTGGACAACCCGGGTCGGGGCCTGCCGCGTGCCCAGGGCTGGACGTTCCTCTTCGACCCCGACACCGCCCGGCCGGTGGCGATGCTCGAGGCCGCGTGGATCTCGGCCACCCGCACCGCGGCGTACACCGTGCTCTCGGCCCGCCTGCTCGCCGCCGGCGTCGACCGGATCGCGGTGCTCGGGTGCGGGGCGCTGGCCGAGTCGCACCTCGACCTGCTCGGCGCCGAGTACCCGGACGCGTCGGTGGTGGTCCACGACCTGGACCCGGCCCGTGCCCGGGCGCTGGCCGCCCGGCGGCGCGCCGAGGTGGCCGACGACCCGCGCACCGCCGTCGGGGGCGCGGGGCTGGTCGTCTGCACCACGACGACCACCACCGGCTACCTCGCGCTGGACTGGCTCGCGCCGGGCGCGCTCGTCGCCCACGTCTCGCTCGACGACGTGCTGCCCGAGGTCGTGACGGGCGCCGACCTCGTGGTCGTCGACGACTGGGGCCTCGTCGCGGCCGACGACCGCCGCCTGCTCGGGCGCATGCTGCGGGAGGGCACGCTGGCGCCGCCGGGGGAGAGCCGGCCGGGCGCCAGGACGGTCGACGCGATGCTGGCGCAGGTCGTCGCCGGCGACCATCCCGGACGGGCACGGGCCGACGACGTCGTGCTGAGCAACCCGTTCGGCATGGGCGTCCTCGACGTCGCCCTCGCCGCCGACGTCCACGACGCCGCCGTGGCCCGCGACCTGGGCACGGTCCTCCCGGCGTGACTACTCGGCGCCGGTGCGCGGGGTGAGGCCGGCCGCGCGGATGCCGGCCACGACGGCCTCCTCGTCGGCGGTGGAGGCGTCACCGCTGGCGCCGGCCGCGCCGAGCAGGGTGCCGGCGTCGTCGTGGATGAACACCCCGCCGGGCACCGAGAAGACCTTGCCGCCGGACAGCGCCGCGACCGAGGTGAAGAACTCCGCCGAGTCGGCGGCGCGGGCGGCGATCGCCCGGCTGTCCATGGCGAGGCCCAGCACGCCGTAGGCCTTCGCCGTCGCGACGTCGGGGCGCAGGAAGCCCGAGCCGTCCTCGCGGCCCAGGGCCACGAGCGCGCCGCCGGGATCGAGCACCGCCACCGTCAACGGCTTGAACCCCTGGGCGCGGGCGTGCGCGAGCGCGGCGGACACGATGCTCTGGGCCTGCTCGAGGTTGATGCTCATGGCGGGCCGGTACCCGCCGGGGGCCCGCCGGTACCAACGCCCTGCTCGGGGTGGAGATGATCGGCGTCGTCTAGGGTGTCGCCGACCGTCACCACCAGGGAGGGACGGCCCATGGACGCACGGATCGGCGCGGCGACGCCTGAACTCCGTGGCTCCGGAGCAGTTCCCGCCGCCCCGCCGCCGGCGCTCCCGGCGACCCCCACCGGCCCCGGCCCCGGCCTCCTCGACGGCCTCGACGAGGGTGTGGTCGTCTGCGACCGCTCCGGGGTCGTGCGTGCGGCCAACACCGCCGCCCTGGAGCTGCTGCCGCTGCTGCGCGTCGGCGAGGTCGTCGACGTGGCCCGCTGCGACGTCCTCGCCCGCGCCGTGCGCGAGGGCGAGCCGGAGGGGTTCGACGCGGTCGTCGAGCACCCGACCGGCGAGCGGCACGTGCGGGGCCGCCGCGGCCCGGCCCTCGGCCCCGTGTCGCCCCCGCTGCCGCAGACCCACGACGGCGACGTGTGCTGGTACCTGCGCGACGTCTCCGGGGAGCAGGCGCGCACCGACACCCTGCTGGCCGCCCAGGAGCGGGCGGCCTTCCTCGCCGAGGCCGGGCGCGCGCTGCACGGCGTACTGCACCTGGACCGCACCGCGCGGCGCGCCGTCGCGCTGGCCGTGCCCCGCCTCGCCGCCGGGGCCGTGCTGGTGGTGCGCCACGACGACACGGTCACGTGGGCGGGCGCCGAGCTCGGCGGCGGGCGTCCCCGCCTCGGCACGCCGGGACGCCCGAGCTCGAGCGCGTCCCGCACCTGGCTGCCGTCCTCGCCGGCGACGCCGACGGCACCGGCGACCCCCGCCTCGCCGCCGAGCTCACGGCCCTCACCGGGCTGGCCCCCGACGCCGGCGGCGTCCCGCTGCGCGTCTGCCCGGTGCCGACCACCGGCGTCGTCGAGGCGCTCGTCGTGCTGGCCGACCCGCGCCTGCCCGACCACGGCGACCTCGCGGCCGCCGAGGAGGACCTGCTCGGCGCCTACGTCGCCCGCGCCGGCACGGCGCTGGCCGCGGCCGCGCTGCACGAGGAGCAGGCGCACCTCGGCGCCGTCCTGCAGGAGAGCCTCGCCGCCCCGCGCCTGCCCGAGACCCCGGGCGTGCTGTGGGGCGCGGCCTACCGCCCGGCCCGCGAGACGCTGCGCGTGGGCGGCGACTTCTACGAGGTGGTCGGCGGCGCCGGACGTTCGGCCTTCCTGCTCGGCGACGTCTGCGGCAAGGGCATCGAGGCGGCGGTGCTCTCCGGGCGGGTGCGCCAGTCCTGGCACGCGCTGCGCCTGCTCGAGGACCGTCCCGGGCGCTTGCTGCCGCTGCTCAACACCGCGCTGCTCGACGCCGTCGCCACCCGCGACGAGGACCCGCGCTTCGCGACGATGGTGCTCGGCGACGCCCACCCGGCCGCCAACGGCACGGTGACGCTGCGGCTGGCCAGCGGCGGCCACCCGCCGCCGCTGGTGCTGCGCGCCGGCGGCGAGGTCGAGGCCGTGCCGGTGGCCGGGATGCTCGTCGGCGGCATCCGGGACGCCCGGTTCGGCGAGGCCGAGGTGACCCTCGCGCCCGGCGACACGTGCCTGCTCTACAGCGACGGGGTCGTCGAGGCCCGCGGGTCCGGCGACTTCTTCGGCGAGGAGCGCCTCGCCGCCACCCTGCCGCGCTGCGCCGGCGCCCCGCCCGCGGTGCTCTGCGAGCACCTCGAGCAGGTGGTCGTCGGGTGGCTCGACGGGCACGACCACGACGACGTCGCGCTGCTCGCGATCCAGGCGCCGCCGCTCCCCTCCCGACCCGCGAGGAGCGAGGCGTGACGATCACCGACCCCGACCGGCTGCGCGCCGCCTACCTGGACCGGCTCGCCGCGTCGGACGAGTCCGGTGCCGTCGCCGTGGCGCTCGGCGCCCTCGACGCGGGCGTCGACGCCGAGACGGTCCTGCTCGACGTCGTCGCGGGCGCGCAGCGCGAGATCGGCGACCGCTGGGCCGCGGGGGAGTGGACGGTCGTGCAGGAGCACGTCGCCACCCACATCAGCGAGCGCGTGGTCGCCGCGATCGCCCAGCGCGCCCCGGTGCCCGCTCCCTCGGGGCTGGGGACGGTCGCGGTCGCGTGCCTCGACGGCGAGTGGCACGGCCTGCCGGCGCGGCTGCTCGCCGAGGTCCTGGCCCGCCACGGCTGGGCCGTCGAGTTCCTCGGCGCGTCGGTGCCCGCCGCGCAGCTCGCCACGCACGTGCACCGTGTCGGCCCGGACGTGGTCGCGATCTCCAGCTCGCTGCCGTCGCGGCTGCCCGCGGCCCGGCGCATGGTCGAGGCGTGCCGCGCCACCGGCACGCCGGTGCTGGCCGGGGGTCCCGCCTTCGGCGAGGACGGCCGGTGGGCCCGGGCGGTCGGGGCCGACGGGTGGGCGCCCGACGCCCGCGCCGCGGCGGCGATGCTGGCCGCCGACCCCGACGGGCCCTGGTTCCGCGACGAGGTCACGGTCGCGACTCCTGCCGGTGATCGCAGCGCCCGGGAGGAGCAGGCGGTGCTCCACACGCGCCGGGCCGAGCTGGTCCGGCTCGCGGCCGCCGCCGCACGGCCCGGTGTCGAGATCACCGCCGTCCCCGAGGAGCTCGCCGACGACCTCGGCCACCTCGTCGACTTCCTCGCGGCCGCGGTGTTCGTCGACGACCCCACGCTCTTCGACGGGTTCGTCTCCTGGGTCGGGTCGGTGTCGATCCCGTCCGGGCTGCACGCCGAGGAGGTCGGGCCCGCGCTCGACGCCCTCGCCGTCGCGCTCGCGGACTCGCCCCGCACCGTCGGGCTCCTGCGGGGTGCGCGCGGGGGACTCCCGGAGCCGGTGGGGTGAGGCCGTGACGGAGCTGACGATCCGCACCGAGCGCACCGGCGGTCACGCCGTCGTGCTGGTCGGGGGCGACCTCGACTACGACAGCCACGGCCGCCTCGACGACGCCGTCGGCGCGGCGCTCGACGCAGCACCCGAGGGCCGGCCGTCGGGCCTGGTGCTCGACCTCGCCGACGTCACCTACTGCGACTCCTGCGGCCTGCGGGTCCTGCTCGGGGCCCAGCGCCGGGCGAGCGAGATCGGGGCGACCTTCGCCCTGCGTGGCGCCCACGGGCAGCCCGCCCGCGCGCTGCGCCTCACGGGCCTGGACCAGGTCTTCGGCTAGGACAGCGGCTCGGTCGGGGGATGCTCTGCCCGACCTATCCACGTCGATCTTCCGAGCTTGTCAGGAGTGCTATCGGGGTCAGAACGGTGGCGGGTCGTCGGCGGGGTGGACGGCGGGCCTGGTGGTGGTGCGCTGCGGCTCGGCCAACCCGGTGCGCCGTCGGTAGTGGGCGCGCCAGTCGGGGTGGTCGTCGTCGGCCCAGACCGGCCCGTCGTCGGGTAGTGGGCGGGGTGCGGCAGCGGGTCGGGGCGCGACCGGCTCGACGAGGATCTTTCTCGGTCTGGTGGTGTGCCGGATGCCGGCGCGGGTGCGCCACACGAAGTGCCCCGGTGCGGGTTGGTGCAGTGTCCAGCCGCCGTGGTGTTTGGCGCGGTGGTGGTGGCGGTCGAGCACGCCGAGGTTCCAGTCCAGGCTCGGCCCACCCCACGCGTGGTCGACGGTGTGGTCCAGGTCGGCGGACTGGGCGCGGCGTCGGCAGGCGGGGGCGACGCAGCAGCGGTCGCGGACCCGGGTCCAGCGGTCGATCTCGACCCGCGGCCGCCGGCGGGAGAAGTCGGCTCCGGTGGCCGCCGGCGGCCCGCCCTCGCGGGGTAGCTCGGCCAGCCTGGCCTGGAGCTCGCCGAGCAGCGGCGCCCACCGGCCGTGGTCTCGGGGGTCGAGGGCAGCGAGCAGTGTCGTCGGAACGTGGAGTTCGACGATCGCCCGGCACCGCTGCCCCGACCCGCCCGGTCGGGGCCGGTGTGGTCGCCGCCGGGCGAGCAAGACGTGCTGCAGGCGGCCCTGGTCGTCGGTGCAGACGATCCGCCACTCCCCTTGGCGGTAGTGGTTCAGCAGGGTGCGGGCGGGGTGGGCCAGGACGGTGCCGTAGCCGGGCACCTGGCCGGGCAGGTCATCGAGCCCCAAGGCCGTCGAGAGCCGCAGCCGCACCTCCCCGACCCCGGCGCGCACCCGGCCGGGGCCGGGCTCGGGCCCTTCGAGCAGCCGCGGGAACGGTTCCGGTTCGCCGGGGAGATCGGGTAGGTCGAGCAGACCCTGCCCGGTGCCGCCTTCCGTGCCGCCGCTGGGGCCGCCGCACTCGGGGCCGCCCGGCTCGTCGCCAGCGGGGCCGCCGGTGGCGCCGTGGTCGTCCTCGCGGCCGCGCGGTCCAGGGCAGGGCTCGGGGTCGGGCCCGCCGTCGCTGGGTCCGCCGTCGCTGGGTCCGCCGTCGCTGGGGTCGCCGTCGCTGGGTCCGCCGTCGCTGGGGTCGCCGTCGCTGGGGTCGCCGTCGCTGGGTCCGCCGTCGCTGGGGTCGCCGTCGCTGGGGCCGCCGCCGGTGGGTCCACCATCGCTGGGACCGTCGCTGGGGCCGCCACCGGGGTCGGGGTCGTTGCCGGGGGCGTGATACTCGGCAGCCAGCAGGACGGCCACCGCGCGGTCGTCGAGGCCGGCCAGGGACCCGTCGAGCAGCCGCTCGGCCACCTCCCTGCGCAGCGTCCCGACCGGGGTCAACACGCCCAACCCGCGAATGGCGGCGGCGAGGGCGTCGACCCGGTCGCGCATCGCCAACCCCGACGTCGCCGCCACATCCACCAGCGACAAGGTCGCCGTGCCGGACGGGTTGGCCTGCAGGATCAGCCGCCCGTTGCGCCGCGCCTTGGCTTCGCGGCGGGCCGCCCAGTCGGGGTCGAGCTCGATGACGACCTGCTCGATGCGGTCGATCAACTCCCCCACGGGCATGCTCGTTGCCGCCGGCAGCAGCACGTCGGCCACGTGACGAGCCAGGTCGTCGGGCACATCCCGGGTCCACTCACACAACCGCGACGCTCTGGCGAGATCGAGCCGGCCCTCCCACACGGCTTGGCCGACCGCGGGGAGGCGCGTCTCGAGATCGTCGGCCAGCCCCAGCTTGCGGGTGGCCATCGACCGCGACCAGCACATCGTCGCGGCGACCTCGTCCCCTGAGAACTCGTCACAGCCCGCATAGCGCTCGGTCGAGCCCGCCCGGGCCCGACCCAGGTGGTGCATCGCCGTCAACGTCCGGGACTCCGAGCGGGCCTGCTGGCGGGCGCACGCCCGCAGATACGCGGCCAGGTCCTCCCCGGCCAACGCCGCCGCCGACAGCTCCTCCAACAGGCCATCCAGCTCCGGACCCGCGATCAGACCATCCAAGACAGCGGCCACCGAGGGCCGCACGTCCTGGTCGATGCTCACGGACGGAACGCTAGCCCCGACCCCCGACAGTCCCGGGCCCGACGATCGATGCCTACCTGATGATCTCGTCCGCCACCCACCGCGCGACGCCCTCGGGCCACGGCGCGGGCAGGCCCAGCGTCACGTGCCCGAACCCCGCCGCCACGGCCTCGCCGACGGCCTTCCGCGTGTCCTCCGGGTGCTCGTAGGACACCGGCAGGTGGATCGAGCGCGTGATCTCCGTAGGGTCGCGGCCGATCTCGGCGCAGTACCGGTCGAGCAGGGCGCTGCGCTCCACGCAGTCGGCGAGGTCGCCGCCGGGGATGTTCCACAGGTCGGCGTGCCGCGCCACGACGCGGAGCGTCGCGGAGGCCCGACCGCCGATGAGGATCGGCGGGCGCGGTCGCTGCACGGGCTTCGGGTTGCCGAACGCGCCGGTGACCTGCACGTGCTCGCCGTGGAAGTCGAACGGCGCGTCGGAGGTCCACAGCCGCTCGATCACCGTGCACGCCTCGTCGAGCGCTGCGACCGAGTCGCCGAAGTCGTGGTACGGGAGCCCGTGCGCCTCGTACTCCCGCCGGGCCCAGGGGATGCTCGGCCGCGAACCGGCCCCGAGGCCCAGGACCAGTCGGCCGCGCGAGACGTGGTCGACCACCGTCGCGATCTTCGCGAGCAGGGCCGGCGGGCGGATGCGGTTGCTCGTGACGAGCAAACCCACCGCGAGCCGCGAGGTCTGCGCCGCGAGGGCCGACAGCAGCGTCCAACCCTCGAGGATCGGGCCGTCGATCGAGCCACCGATGGGCAGCAGGTGGTCGAACAACCACGCGTGCTCGATCTCCGGGACGGTGTCGGCCTCGCGCCAGACGCGCAGGACGTCGTCGTAGCTGACCTGCTGGGGTGCGGTGACGATGCCGAAGCTGGGCACGAGGTCTCCCGAGGAAGGCGGAACTCTGTTCCGCCTACGATACGGAACCTCGTTCCGCTAACGCAACGACTCCAGGAACGCCCAGTACGTCGCGGCCCACCGGTCCGCGGCGTCGACGTGCGGGCCGTGGCCGGAGTCCGGGAAGGGCTCGATCTCGACGCGCCCCCGGGCCGCGCGGTACGCCTCGAGGACGTCGCGGATCTGGCTGACCATCGGCTGGGGCGGGAAGACGTCCGCGCCCGGCCAGCCGGGCACGACCCCGCCGGCGCCGAGCGTGCCGAGCTCGAGCGCCGAGCCGTCGGCCACGACGACGTCCTGCCCGCCGTGGGTCCACAGCACCGGCGGCCTGTCGCGCAGGGTGGGCAGCCAGGACCAGTCGCAGTACTTGGGCGACAGGGCGTTGAGCAGTCCCCGCGTGCCCGGCGCGGCGCCCGGCCAGTGCTCCGAGGGCGCGGCGTCGCCGGGGTAGCCGTCGTCGGTGATCTGCGTCAGCAGGATCTCGTCGACGAGCAGGTCCTCGCGTGCCGGCGGCTCACGGTGCCCCGCGCGCCAGTAGGTCGCGTTCATGACCGTGCGCGGCGAGAGCGGGCTGTCCTCGGAGCGGTCGCCGTCGCGCAGTCGCTGCACGAACTCCGGGTTGGCGACGCCCGCGCCCGAGCCCGCGAAGTCCGGGAAGCACGGGCGGCCGTCGCGGAACACCCCGCCGAACCCGTACGGCGAGACCGGGTCGAGGAACGTCAGCGACGCCACCGGACGCGCCCGGGCGACCAGGGCGATCGCCGCACCGGCCGTGGACCACCCGACGAGGTGGGGCGGGCGGTCGATCCCGAGGGCGTCGAGGAAGCCGACGAGGTCGTCGGCCCAGTCGCCGAGCCCGCGGGTGCCGTCGATCGGGGCCGGCTCGGTACGCCCGAACCCGCGCATGTCCGGGGCGAGGATCCGCCAGCGCTCGGGGGCGCCGGGCATGAGGTGCTCGAAGAAACGGCCGGTCGAGAGGTTGCCGTGGACGAACACCACGGGCTCGCCGTCGGCCGGCCCGGACTCGAGGTAGTGGGTGCGGACGCGGCCCTGGACCTCGGCGGCCCGCACACCCGGAAGGAGGTCCATCAGGTCACCGGGAGCCGGTCGAGGACGGCGTCGACGTCCGTGCCCCGCGGCAGGGTCCCGAACGCGTGGCCGCCCCCGCCGTCGACCCGTGACGCGACGTACGCGTCGGCCACCGCCGCCGGCGCGTGCCGCACGAGCAGCGCCCCCGAGAGCAGCACGGCCATCCGCTCGGTGAGCCGGCGCGCGGAGCGCTCGTCGGCGTGCGCGAGCTCGGCCTCGACCTCCTTGCGGCCGGCGTCGATCCGATCGTCGACGCCCGACACCTCTGCCCGCCAGGCCTCCAGCGACGCCGGCTCCCGCGCGAGGATCCGCAGCAGGTCCAGCGCGTTGACGTTGCCCGAGCCCTCCCAGATCGAGTTCAGCGGCGACTCGCGGAACAGCCGCGGCATCCCGGACTCCTCGACGTAGCCGTTGCCGCCCAGGCACTCCAGCGCCTCGCCGACGACGGCCGTCTGGCGCTTGCAGATCCAGTACTTGCCCAGGGTCACGCCGATCCGGCGGAACGCGGCGTCGTGGGGATCCCGCGCGGACCGGTCCTGCGCCCCCGCCAGCCGCATCGCCAGCGTCACCGCCGCCTCGGACTCGCACGCCAGGTCGGCCAGCACCTCCCGCATCAGCGGCTGGTCGTACAGCGTGCGACCGAACGCGGCCCGGTGCCGGACGTGGTGCGCCGCCCGCGACACCGCCGCCCGCATCCCGGCCGCCGAGCCCAGCGCGTTGTCCAGGCGGGTGCAGGCGACCATCTCGATGATCGTGCGGACCCCGCGGCCCTCGTCGCCGACGCGCCAGGCGACGGTCTCGTCGAACTCGGGCTCCGAGGACGCGTTGGAACGGTTGCCGAGCTTGTCCTTGAGCCGCTGGATGCGGAACGTGTTGCGGGTGCCGTCGGGCAGCACGCGCGGCACCAGGAAGCACGTCAGCCCGTCCGGGGCCTGCGCGAGCACCAGGAACAGGTCGCACATCGGCGCGCTGGTGAACCACTTGTGCCCGGTCAGCCGGTAGGTCTCGCCGTCGGGCCGGGCGACCGTCGTGTTGGCCCGGACGTCCGACCCGCCCTGCTTCTCGGTCATGCCCATGCCGGCGAGCAGGCCGCGCTTCTCGGTCGGTACGCGCAGGCCGGGCTCGTACACCCGGCTCGTCAGGCCCGGGCCGTACGCCGCGAGCAGCTCCGGCGCCGCGCGCAGCGCGGGCAGCACGGCGTAGGTCATCGAGACCGGGCAGCCGTGCCCCGCCTCGAGCTGCGACCAGGTCAGGAAGCCCGCGGCGCGGGCGACGTGGGCGCCGGGCCGGTCGTCCGCCCAGGGGGCGCCCGCGAACCCGCGCCCGACGGCCTCGGTCAGCAGCGCGTGGTAGCCCGGGTCGTAGTCGACCTCGTCGACGCGGTGGCCGACGCGGTCGTGCGTGCGCAGGCGGGGCTCGTGGCGGTGCGCGGCGTCGGCCCACTCCTGCGCTTCCGCGGAGCCGGCCCGGCGCCCGACCTCGTGCAGCTCGTCCCGGGCCCAGCCGGCCCCCTCGCGCTCCAGGGACTCGAGCAGTGGGGGATCCGCGGCCACGTCGTGGCCGACGAGATCGGGGACCTGGTTGGTGACCTCATGCGTCGCGGGCACGGGCGGATCCGACCACGCCGCGCGCCGGGCGGCCAGGGCCGGGCGCGGCGCCGCCGCGGGCCAGCGCGACCAGCGCCGGCCGGTCGAGCAGGTGGTAGACCCCGCGGCCGACGGGCTGGATGATGCCGCGCGCCGCGAGCGTGGCCAGGGCCTGGTTGACCGACTGGCGGGCGGCCCCGAGCCGGCTCGCGACCTCCGCCTGGCGCAGCGTCACGACGATGAGGTCGGCGTCCGGGCGCTGGCAGGCGAGCAGGAACTTGGCCACCCGGCGGGTCACGGGCAGCGACCCGAGATCGGTCATCTGCTCGGTGAAGGCCTGCAGGCGCTCGGCGATGTGGCGGGCGATGGCGATGCCGAGGTCACGATCGGCGTCGAGCATCCCGGGCAGGGCGCTGCGCGGCACGCGGAGCACCCGGGTGCCGTCGAGCAGGGCGCGCATCGTGGCGAAGTAGGGGATGTCGGCCACGACGTTCTCCAGGCACAGGCTCTCGTGCCGCACGTCGGTGACGAAGTAGAGCATCGACTCGGGATCGCTCGGCTCTCCGCGCCAGGCGCCCACCCGCCCGGCGAGCAGCACGAAGAAGGCGTCCGGTGCGCCGCCCGAGCGGTAGAGCGCGGCGTCGCGCGCGAGCGTCTCCACCCGGCAGGAGCGGGCGAGCGCGGCGAGGTGGCCGGGCGCGAGGCGGCGGAACCACTCGATCTCCGCGAGCTCCTCGACCATCGGCCGCATGGAGCAACCGTAGCGAACGTTGTGATGGGCGTCGCCGTCCGCGAGGGCCAGCACTTGTCGCTGCGTGGTCGACGGGGCACCGTGGGCCACGTCACGGTGATCGTCAACGTGATCTCGAGGAGGAGCTCATGGCCGACGCCCCGTCCATGCGGGAACTGCTGGGCGACAACCCGCCGCAGAACTGGGGGAAGTGGGGTGACGACGACGAGGTCGGGTCGCTGAACTACCTCGACGCGAACCAGGTCCTGCGCGGTGTGGGGAGCGTGCGCGACGGCCAGGTCCTCACGCTGCAGTGCCCGATGGGCCACCCGCACGGCGACCCGGTCTTCCCCGGCCGCGAGGGCATCAAGCGCGAGATGGTCTGGGACCAGGAGCTGTTCGAGTCGGGCAACGGCCCGAGCTTCCCGGGCGGCCTGCGCGCCAGCGACGACAAGGCGGAGATCTTCCTGCAGGGCTCGTCGCAGTACGACGCGCTCGGCCACGCCTGGTACGACGACACGCTCTGGAACGGGCGCTCGGCCGACACCACCAACGGCGGCGGCATGAGCTGGGCGTCGGTGCTGCCCATCGCCACGCGCGGCATCGCCGGGCACGGGGTGCTCATCGACATGGCCCGCCACCGCGGCAAGGAGTGGCTGGACAAGGGCGAGACGTTCACCCACCGCGACCTCGAGGAGGCCGCGGCGGCCCAGGGGACGTCGATCGAGAACCGCGACATCCTGCTGGTGCGCACCGGCTTCCTGAAGTACTTCTACGCGACGCCGGCCGACGAGTTCTACGAGGGCTTCGTGGAGCCCGGCCTGACGTACTCCCGCGAGCTGGTCGAGTGGTTCCAGGACAAGGAGATCCCGAACCTCGTCACCGACACCATCGCCAACGAGGTCACCGCCGACCCCGAGAGCGGCGTGCTCCTGCCGCTGCACGCCTCGCTGCTGCGCAACCTCGGCGTCAGCCTGGCGGAGATCATCTGGCTCGACGACCTCGCCGACGCCTGCGCGGCCGACGGCCGCTGGGACTTCCTCTACACCGCCGCGCCGCTGAAGATCCACGAGGCCACCGGCGCGCCCGTGAACCCGGTGGTGATCCGCTGATGGGCACCTATGACGACCGCCCGTGGCTGGCGCGCTACCGCGAGGACTACCCGGCGGACCTCGAGGTCGAGTTCCCGAGCGCGCTGCACATGTTCCGCGCGGCGCTCGAGCGCGACCCGGACGGCATCATCGTCAAGTACTTCGACGGCACGTTGACGATGCGCGAGCTCGACCGGCTCTCGGACCAGTTCGCCGTCGCGCTGGTCGACCGGGGCTTCGAGAAGGGCCACCGGCTCGCCACCTACCTGCAGAACATCCCCCAGGTGCTCATCGCCGTGATCGGCACCTGGAAGGCCGGCGGCATCGTCGTCTCGATCAACCCGATGAGCCGCGTCCGCGAGCTGACGACGCTGCTCACCGACTGCGAGGCGACGGCGATCCTCGCCGAGGAGGACCTGTTCGGGCAGGTCGCGGCCGAGGTCGTGCCGACGATCCCGTCGCTGCGGATCGCGTGGACGACCTCGCCGCTCGAGTTCCAGACGCGCCACGACGAGCGCCTCTTCAAGGGCGTCGAGCGCACCCGCCACGAGGGCACCGAGGACCTCACCGAGGTGCTGGAGTCGGTCGGAGACCGCACGCCCGAGCCCGTCGAGCTCGACGGCGACGACGTCGCCTTCCTGGGCTACACGTCGGGCACCACCGGCCCACCCAAGGGCGCGATGAACACCCATCGCAACATCGTGTTCAACGCCCAGACCTACCGGGACTGGATCCAGCTCGGCCGCGAGGACTCGATCTTCGGCGTGGCCCCGCTGTTCCACATCACCGGCGTCGTCGGGCACATGGCGATCGCGCTGCTGCTGCCCGCGCCGCTCGTGCTGGCCTACCGGTTCGAGCCGGGCGTGGTCGTCGACGCGATCCGCGAGCACCGCCCGACCTTCTCCATCGGGTCGATCACGGTGTTCATCGCGATGATGAACGCGCCGAACGCCGACCGCGACGCGCTGTCGTCGATGGTCAAGGTCTACTCCGGCGGCGCGCCGATCCCGCCCTCGACGGTCAAGGCGTTCCAGGAGCAGTTCGGCCACTACATCCACAACTTCTACGGGCTCACCGAGACCAACTCGCCGTCGCACGGCGTCCCCCTCGGCGGCGACGCGCCCGTGGACTCGGCGTCGGGCGCGCTGTCGGTCGGCGTGCCGGTGTTCTCCACCGTCGTGCGGATCGCCCGCGACGACGGCAGCGACGCCGACGTCGGCGAGGTCGGCGAGATCGTCACCCGCGGCCCGCAGGTCGTCCCCGGCTACTGGAACAAGCCCGAGGAGACCGAGAACGCGCTGCGGGCGCCCGACGGGTCGGTCGAGCTCAAGACCGGCGACGTCGGCTACATGGACGACCAGGGCTGGTTCTACGTCGTCGACCGCAAGAAGGACCAGATCAACGCGGGCGGCTACAAGGTCTGGCCCCGCGAGGTCGAGGACGTGCTCTACGAGCACCCCGCGGTCCGCGAGGCGGCCGTCGTCGGCGTCCCCGACGAGTACCGCGGCGAGACGGTGAAGGCGTTCGTGAGCCTGCGCCCGGGCCAGGAGGTGACGCCCGACGAGCTCATCGCGTTCTGCAAGGAGCGGATGTCGGCGTACAAGTACCCCCGCCAGGTCGAGCTCATGGACGAGATCCCGAAGACCGTCACGGGCAAGCTCCTGCGCCGCGCGCTGCGCCAGTAGCCGGACGTCGGCGAGGATCGGGGGCGATGCTCCGGGTCCTCGCCGCCGTCCTGCTGGTCGTGCTCGCCGCCGCGGGGTGCGCCGACGCCCCCGTGACCCCGCCGGTGCCGGATCCGACCTCGGCGGACGCCGGGTTCGTCGGGGGCATGGTCCCGCACCACGAGCAGGCGCTGGAGCTCACGGCGATGGTCGGCGGGCGGGGCGCGTCGCCGGGGCTCGAGGCGATCGCGCTGCGCATCGACCGCGACCAGGTCGAGGAGATCGGCCAGCTGCAGGGCCTCGCGCTGGCGCGCGGCCTGCCGGCCGTCCACGCGCACACCATGAGCGGGATGGCCGCTCCGGAGACGGTCGCGCGGCTGCGGGAGCTGCGGGGTCCGGACTTCGAGCGCCTCTGGCTGGACACGATGATCACCCACCACGAGGGCGCGCTGGCGATGGCGCGCGACTACCTCGCGACGGGTCGGGACGACACCCTGCGCCGCTACGCCGAGGTCCTCCTCGCCGCGCAGTCCGGCGAGATCACCACGATGCGGCGGCTCGGGACTAGCATCGCGGGGCCATGACCCCTCCCGCGCGGCCCGCGGTGCCGATGCTGTTCGTCGAGGTCGAGGGCGTGCTGCGCAAGACGCCCGACGACCTCGGCCGCCCGTACCGGGGACCGTTCGACATCGACGTCTTCGTCGACGCCGTCGAGCGCCTGCGGCTGTGGAAGGGCGCCGGCGGGCGGATCATCGGCTTCAGCCAGCAGTCCGGCGTCGCGCTGGGTGAGACCGACGAGCAGACGGCGATGCGCACGCTGTGGACCGTGCGCGAGCGCGTCGCCAACCTGCTCGACCACGTCGTGCTCTGCCCGCACCACCCCGACGCGCCGATGCCCGACCACGCGCGTTGCTGGTGCCGCCTGCCCAAGCCCGGGATGCTCATCGCCGCCCAGCACGAGGTCGCCCTGCGCCAGCAGGAGCACTACCCGCTGTGGATGGCGCTGCTCGTGGCCCGCTCGCCGGAGGCCCTGCAGGCGGCCCGGGACCTCGACCTCGACCACGTCGAGGGCGACGTCTGGCGCCGCGACGGCGGTCTGACCGCAGCCGAGTGACCGCGGCGGGTCGTGCCCTCAGGACGGCCGCGGCGCCCCGCCGCAGTCGCCGTCCGGGCCGCCGAGCCGGGCGCGCGCCTCGGCGAGGTCGACGACGTCGGCGTACTTGGCGTCGAGGTCGACGAGGTTGTTCTCGTGCAGCGCGGCGCTGCGGTCCGCGCAGGCCTCGCGGACGACCAGCGGGCGGAAGCCGTGCTGCAGGGCGTCGGTGGCCGAGGCCCGCACGCAGCCCGACGTGGACACCCCGCAGACGACGACGGTGTCGACGCCCCGGGCGAGCAGCGTCGAGGCCAGCGAGGTCGCGAAGAATGCCGAGGCGTACTGCTTGACCACCACCGTCTCCTCCGGCGCGGGGGCGAGCGGGGCGACGACGTCGCCCCACCCGCCCGGCGCGCCCTCGGCGAAGTGGCGCAGCGCCGGCACCTTGTGCACGAACCACCCGGCGTCGCCGGCGTCTGGGCCGTAGCGCACGACGGTCCACACGACCGGGTGCCCGCCGGCCCGCGCCGCGTCGACCAGCGACGCGCACGCGTCGACCGCCGTGCGGGACGGCAGCTGCAGCGGCCCGCCGTCGTCGAAGTACGCCCGCACCATGTCGACGACCACCACCGCCGGCCGCGACCCGCAGCCGACCCGCCCCGAGAACGCGTCCCCGTGCGTCACGTCCACACCGGGCGCTTCGGGGCGGGCAGGCCCGTCTCCTCCTCGCAGCGCGCCAGCAGCTCCTCCACCGGCGGACCCATGTCGAACACCGGCAGCGGCCCGGTGCGCCCCGCCCGGAGCTCGCCGCGCAGCGCCTCGGTCGCCGCCGCGTCCACCGCGCCGGCGTCGTCGGCCACCACGCCGTAGCGGCGCGCGCCGTCGGCGGTGACCAGACCGCGACGGATCTCCAGCCCGACGAGGTCGGGGTCGCGCTCGAGCGGGTCGCCCCAGCCGCCGCCGCCCCACGTCACGAAGTGCAGGACGTCGCCCGGACGGACCGGCACGTCGTGGCACTTCGAGGGCAGCACCTCGCGGGTGCCGTCGGCCCGTTCGATCCACTTGCGCCCCCGCGCGCCCGGCTCGCCGCCGTTGACGCCCCACGGGTAGGTGAGCCAGCGGTCGTCGTGGATGGCGATGGTGCCGGGCTCGTCGAAGCGGTAGGCGACGTCGACGCCGTTGCCGCCGCGGTGCACCCCGGCGCCGCCGGTGTCGGCGACGGTCTCGCAGCGCTCGATGCGCAGCGGGTAGTACGACTCCAGGTACTCGCAGGGGATGTTGACGAACGACGGCCACAGCGAGTGCCCGTCGGGCCCGTCGCCGAGCGGGCGGCCGGGGATGCCGCCGAAGCCGATCGAGTAGAGCTGGAACCACTCGCCGGCGCGCTCCCCGCCGCTGTAGTACCCGGAGTACATGAAGTGCGGCGACGACGAGAAGCCCGCCGCGTTGAGCAGCGCCGGGTTGGTCTGGCCGAGCAGCCCGCCGAACAGGTCGAACACCCGCCCGATGCCGTGGTTGCGGGCGTTGAGCGCGGCGGGCGGGCGCGGCTTCCAGTACGAGCCCTCGGGGATCGTCACGTCGATCAAGGGGTAGAAGCCGTCGTTCCACAGGATCTGCGGGTCGGCCACCGTGATCATGTAGATGCCGAAGAACATCCGCGCGAGGTTCTCGTTGAGGTAGTAGTTCACCGGTCCCTCGGCCTGGGGCGAGGACCCGGTGAAGTCGAGGTGCACCTTCTCCCCGTGCCGCGTCAGCGCGATGCGCAGCTCGTAGGGCCCGTTGCCGACGCCGTCGTCGCAGATGTGGTCGGTGAAGCTGATCGTCTCGCCGTCGGTGAAGACGGCCGCGAGCAGGGCCTTCATCGCGTCGTGGTTGCGGTCGAGCAGCGACTGCAGGGCCGCCAGGTAGGTCGCCGTGCCGAACCGCCGGCACATCTCCACCACCCGCCGGCTCGCCGTGCGGCACGCGGCGACGAGGCCGTTGAGGTCGGCGCGGTTCCAGTCCGGCATCCGCACCTGGTTGAGGATGATCCGCAGCGCGTCCTCGTTGACCTGGCCGGCCGAGTACAGCTTGAAGGGCGGGACGACCACGCCCTCCTCGTAGATCGTGCGGGCGTCGGTGGGCATCGAGCACGGCGTCTTGCCGCCGACGTCGGACATGTGCCCGAACATCGACGCCCAGCCCACCAGCCGGCCCTCGGTGAAGATCGGCGTGACGACCAGCCAGTCGTTGGCGTGGCTGATCGCCGCCCCGCACGCGTACGGGTCGGAGGTCATGAGGACGTCGCCCTCGACGATGTCGCCGTCGAACCCGTCGAGGAAGTCGGGGATCGACAGGCCGAACTGGCCGACGACCATCCGCCCCTGCGGGTCCGCGATGAGGGGGAACTCGTCGTGCTGCTCGCGGATGCCCGGCGACAGGGCGCTGCGGAAGAGCACCTCGTCCATCTCGTAGCGGGCGTTGCGCAGCCCGTTCTCGACGAGGTCGAGCGTCACGGGGTCGACGTCGACGGACGCGAGCGGCTCGGTGGCGGTCTCGACGATGCGCGCCATGGTCAGGCCTCCCGGGTGTCGGGCTCGAGGAGCAGGCTGCCGCTCGGGTGGACGGTGGCGTGGTGCGCGGGCAGCACGAGGGTCGTCGAGTCCATCTCGACGACCACGGCCGGACCGGCGACGACGTCGCCCGCCCGCAGCGCCCCGCGGTCGTAGACGTGCGCGTCGACCCAGCCGCCGTCGACGTACACCGGGTGGGTGTCCACCCGCGCCCGCGACGGGTCGCCGTCACCGGCGTCGACGTGGGTGCCGGTCACCTCCGGGCGGGGTCCGGTGACGGTGGCCCGGGCGTTGACCAGCTCGTGGTCGACGGTGAGCAGGAACGAGAACAGCCGCTCGTGCTCGGTGTCGAAGGCCTCGCCGAGCTTCTGCAGCGCGCCCACGTTCCGGGTCGAGCTCCGCTCCGCTGCGTCTCCCTCGTCACCCAGCCAGCTCGGGTCCACGTCCACCGCGATCTCGAAGCCCTGGCCGAAGTAGCGGACGTCGACCTGGTAGGTCGTGCGCCGGTCGGCGGCGGCGACGCCCTGCTCCTCGAGGCGCCGGCCGGCCTCCTCGGCGAGGTCGGCGAGGATCGTCGCGAGCTCGCCGGCGTCCATGTCGGCGAACCGCCGCAGGCACGTGCGGGCCGCCTCGCTGCGCAGCGACGTCGTCGCGTCCCCGAGCGCGCAGAGCACGCCGGGGGAGGGCGGGACGACCACGGGCCAGGCCCCGGTCAGTCGGCCCAGCGCGTTGGCGTGCAGCGGCCCGGCGCCGCCGAAGGCGACGAGCGCGAAGTCGCGGGGGTCGAAGCCCTGCTGCACGGTGGCCAGGCGCAGGCCGCCGAGCATGTTCTCGTTGACGATGTCGACGATGCCCGCGGCGGCGGTCTCGACGTCGTCGAGCCCCATGCCCTCGGCGATCCGCGCGACGGCGGCCCGCGAGGCCTCGCGGTCCAGGGTGACCTCGCCGCCGGCGAGGCTCGAGGGCAGGTAGCCGAGCACGACGTTCGCGTCGGTGACGGTGGGCTCGGTGCCCCCGCGGCCGTAGCAGGCCGGCCCGGGGTCGGCGCCCGCCGACTGCGGCCCGACCCGCAGCGCCTTCGTCAGCTCGGGCACGTGGGCCACCGAGCCGCCGCCGGCGCCGACGGTGCTGACGTCGATCGAGGAGGCGCGGACGGTGAGGTCGCCGACCTGGGTCTCGCGTCCGATCCGCGGCGACAGGCCCTGCACGAGCGCGACGTCGGTGGAGGTGCCGCCCATGTCGAAGGTGATGAGGTCGGACAGGCCGCACTGCTCGGCCACCCACACCGCGCCGGTCACGCCGCCGGCCGGGCCGGACAGCAGCATCGTCACCGGGTTCGCCGCGGCCGCCGCGGAGCCGGCGAGCCCGCCGTCGCTGCGCAGGATCGCGAGGTCGCCGGCCACGCCGGCCTCGCCGAGCTGCTCGGACAGGCGGGTGACGTAGCGGGCGACCTGCGGCTGCACGTAGCCGTTGGCCACCGTCGTCACCGCGCGCTCGTACTCGCGCAGCTCGGGCAGCACGTCGCTGGACAGCGACACCGGGACCCCGGGCAGCTCCTCGCCGGCGATCTCGCGGATGCGGCGCTCGTGCGCGGGGTCGGCGAACGAGTTGATCAGCGAGACGCACAGCGCCTCGATGCCGTGCCCGGCGAGCTCGCGCAGACGCGCCCGCACGCCGTCCTCGTCGAGGGGCCGCACGAGGCTGCCGTCGCTGGCGATGCGCTCGTCGGCCTCGACGGTGTTCTCCAGCGCGGCCAGGGGCTCGGGCTTCGGCCAGATGATCCACCCGGCCAGCCCGCCGGGGACGTAGGAGCGCGCGATCTGCAGCACCTGCCGGAAGCCCGTCGTGGTGACGAGCCCGACCCGCGCGCCCTTGCCCTCGAGGATGGCGTTGGTGGCCACCGTCGTGCCGTGCAGGACCTGGCCGACGTCGCGCAGGGCGATGCCGGCCTCGTCGCAGACCTTCCGGATGCCGGTCAGCACCCCGACCGACTGGTCGGCCGGCACCGACGGCGTCTTCGCGCGCCAGGTGCGGCCGTCGTCCTCGTCGACCAGCAGCACGTCGGTGAACGTGCCGCCCACGTCCACGCCCAACCGATAGGTCACCGGGCCTCCTCGAGGGGTCGGGGCCCGAGCAGTGCCGCCCGGGCGTTGCCGATGTGCGAGCGCATGACGGACGCCGCCCAGTCCGGGTCGCGGGCCCGCAGCGCCGCGACCACCTCGTGGTGGTGGGCCAGGCTGCGGGCCAGGGAGTCCGCGTCGTAGGCGTGGAAGTTGCGCAGGACCACGGGCGTGTGGACGACGCCCGCCAGGGCGGTCGCGAGCGCCGCCTGGTCGGAGACGGTGACGAGCCGGGCGTGGAAGTCGCGGTTCTGCTCGACGAGCTCGTCGAGGTCCTGCGCGGGGCCCGGGCGTCCGGCCCGGTCCATGGCGTGGGCGAGCCGGTCGAGCTCGGCGAGGTCGTCGGGTCCCGCGCGGGTCGCGGCCCGCGCGGTCGCCCGCGGCTCCAGGGCGAGGCGGACCTCGAAGACGGCGTCGAGATCCGCCGCGGTCCACGTCGCGACCCGGGCGCCGCGGTGGGGGCTCAGGTCGACCAGGCCCTCGACGGCCAGCCGCGACAGGGCCTCGCGCACCGGGGTGCGGCTGACGCCGAGCCGCTCCGCGAGCTCGACCTCGCCCAGGCGCGTGCCGCCGGCGAACTCCCCGCCCAGGATGGCCTCGCGCAGGCCGACGACGGCGCGCTCGGTCGCTCGCGTCATGTCGGCTCTCCCCGGCTGGTTCCACGGATTGCATGCAAACTACGAGGCCCGTCAAGGGTTGGCGGCGCAGATGCCCCGTGGTGTATGCAATGGCGGTCGCCGTCGACGATCGAGAGGGGCGGACGTGGCCGATCTGCTGGTCCGGGACAACCCGCGGCGCGACGAGCTGCGGGCCGCGCTGGCCCAGCGGCGGGCGGTCGCCGCGCCCGGGGCCTACGACGCGCTGACCGCGCGGCTGGTGGAGGACGCGGGCTTCGAGGTCGTCTACATGACCGGCTTCGGCACCACGGCCTCGCTGCTCGGGCGCCCGGACGTGGGGTTGCTCGGCCAGGCCGAGATGGTCGACAACGCCCGGCGGATCGTCCAGGCCGTCGACCGGCCGGTGATCGCCGACGCCGACACCGGCTACGGCAACCCGATCAACGTCATCCGCACGGTGCGCGAGTACGAGCAGGCCGGGGTGGCCGCGATCCACCTGGAGGACCAGGTCAGCCCGAAGAAGTGCGGGCACCTCGCGGGCAAGGTGGTCGTGCCCGCCGAGGACATGGAGGCCAAGGTCCGCGCCGCGGTGGCCGCGCGCACCGATCCCGACTTCGTGATCATCGCCCGCACCGACGCGCGGGCCGTCGAGGGGATCGACGCGGCGATCGAGCGGGCGCGCCGGTACGCCGACGCGGGCGCGGATGTGCTCTTCGTCGAGGCCCCGACCAGCGACGAGGAGGTCGAGCAGGTCGCGACCGAGCTCGCCGACCACACGCTGGTGTTTAACTGGGCCGAGGGCGGCCGGACCCCGCCGGTCGGCGTCGAGCGCCTGCGCGAGCTCGGGTACGCGCTCGTGCTCTTCCCCATCGGCGCGCTGTTGGCCGCCACCGCGGGGGTGCGCGAGCACCTCGAGCACCTGAAGGCCCACGGCACCCCGGAGGGCCGGCTCGACCGCCTGCCGAGCTTCGAGGAGATCACCTCCCTCGTCGGCATCGACGAGGTGCGGGCGCTCGAGGAGCGCTTCCGGCAGGTCTGAGGTCGCCGGGGATCACGGCCGGATCACGATCGTCCGCGCCGCCGCCCGCCGCATCCCGTGGCGGGCGGAAGGACCGGTTTCGTCGGCTCGACGCGGGTGATCGGCCGGTGTATGCCGGGCAGTGACGACCCGTTCACCCACGATCGGGCCGCCTCCGTCGCCGAGCAGGTGCGAGGAGCGTGATCGCCGTGAGCGAGCGTCCGCTGTCCGATCGTCGTCGTCACGAGCACGCGGAGCTGGCGTGGGAGGTCCGCGGGTGGTCCGACCCGCCCGGCAACCGCCCCGACGTCGAGGGCTGGCGCAGTCTGGGCTGGAGCGAGACCCATGACGACGCGGCCGTGCTCGCCCGGGCCGTCACGGCGGCCGGCGCCTACGAGTACGCCGAGATCTGGGGGCCGTGCGAGGAGGTCGTCGCGGGACGCGCCCGTGTCTGCGAGCGCTTCCCCGAGCCCGACGCCGACGAGCGCCAGGCCCTCTGGCTGCGGGCGGCGACGCACCACTACTCCGACGGCATCGACCTGCCGCACCGGACGTTCGCGGACACCGTTCCCAGCGGCCGGGAGCGAACATAGCCGGTGCTACGTTCGCCACCGGGGGTGGCGACGTGACGGTGACCAACCGCGAGGGCTACTTCACCGCGGCGATGGCACTGCTCGCGCGCGACGGGCGGTCGGGGCTGCGGCTGGCGACGCTGTGCCGGGACGTCGGCGTGACCAGCGGATCCTTCTACCACCACTTCGGTGGCTGGGACGCCTTCGTCGACGCGCTGCTCGAGCACTGGGAGACCGTCGACACCCGCCGGCTGGCCGAGCTCGCCGCCCGCGAGCCCGACCCCGAGGGCCGTCTCGACGTGCTCAAGCACCTGGCGCTGACCTTCCCGCACGAGGCCGAGACGGCCATCCGCGCCTGGGCCCACGGCGACCCGCGCGTGGCCGCGGTACAGGAGCGCGTCGACGAGCAGCGCCGGCGGGTGGTCGCCGACGCGCTCGCCGCCGCGGAGGTGGAGCCCGACCGCGCCGGCCGCCTGGCCGACCTGGCCCTCGCGGTGCTGATCGGGTCCCAGCAGCGCCTGGGCCCGACCGACGTCGGCGAGCTCCTCGGCCTGTTCGAGGAGCTCGACGCGCTCAGTCCCCGGAGCGCGCCGACCACCGCGGGTCGTGCAGGAGATCCACGAAGTTCGGGTTGTTGAGCGCGCCCGTGCGGGCGTGACGGACCAGCTCGATCGCCTCGTCGGGGTCGTGGCCGTCGCGGATCAGCGACGCGGCCGACAGCAGGCCGGAGCGGTTGATCCCGGCCGCGCAGTGGATGAGCACGCGCTTGCCGTCGGCGCGCAGGTCCGACACGAGGTCGGCGAGGCTGCGCAGCGTCGTGAACGACGGCGCCGGGCCGTCCTCGATGAGCCAGTGCACGTAGAACTCGACGTCCTCCAGCGGCGGCGCGCTCCCGTGCAGGTCGAACACGGCGTCCCAGTGCTCCCCGGGCTCGGGGCTGCCCGACTGCCACAGGCCGGGGACGATCTCGTGGGGCGGCCAGGGTGGCGGCTCCTCGTCCAGGTCGTCCCGCAGGTGTGCCGCGACGTAGCCGTCCTCCTGCACGTCCTCCGTCACCGGTGGCTCCTCCCGCCCTCGTCGTCTCCCGCGGCCGCCGCCGCGAAGGCCCGCGCGGTGGCGGTGGGCGCCACCTGTCCCGACCATGCCAGCACGATCGGCAGGGGAGCCGGATCGTCGGCGATCGGCACGGCGACCACCTCGTCGCCCGCATGGGTCCGCGTACCCGGTACGGGCTGCGCCAGCACCGAGAATCCGAGCCCGGCCCCGACGAGCGCCCGCGCGGTGTCGGGGTTGGCGGTGCGGTGGCGCACCCGCGGCGACAGCCCGGCGGCCAGGCAGACCCCGAGCGCGTGCTCCGAGCTGGGCGGCAGGTCGAGCAGCACCATCGGCTCCTCGGCCAGCTCCGCGAGGTGCACCGGCGCCCCGTGCGCGAGGCGGTGCCCGCCCGGCAGCACCAGGTAGGGCGTGTTGGACGACAGCCCGGTGAGCTCGAGCGCGGGGTCCAGCCGGTGGTCGTAGAGGACGCCGACGTCGAGCTCACCCTCGAGCAGCCCGCGCTGGAGCCCGTCCTGCGGGCCCTCGACGAACTCGACGCGCGCCCGCGGGTGCCGGACGGCAAAGCGCCCCAGCGTCGCGGGCAGCAGGCCGGGCGCGAGCGTCGTGTAGCAGCCGACGCGCACGGTGCCGGCGACGTCGCCGGCCTCCCCGCCGGCCGCGTCGGCGAGCTCGCCCGCGTCGCGCAGCAGCCGCCGCGCCCGCCGCAGCGTGTCCTGGCCGGCCGGGGTCAGACGGATGCCGTGGGCGCGGCGCCGGACCGTCAGCTGGACGTCGAGGGCCCGCTCGAGCTCGTCGAGCGCCAGCGAGAGCGCCGAGGCCGAGACGTGCAGCGTCGCCGACGCGCCCGCCAGCGTCCCGGCCTCGGCGACCGCGACGAAGTACGCGAGCTGCCGCAGCGAATACCCAGGAGAACTCACGAATCAGCCTCGATATCTGAACTTTACAAGGGATGTGGTGCGGCGCACGGTGGTCGCATGACGAGCACGGTCGCGCGCAGCTACGACGTCGGGGCCAGCCACGAGGTCGCCGAGCGCGGCCGCCTGGTCGTGACCCTGGGGGAGGGGGCGGCCGCGGTGACGGTCGGCGTCTTCCGCTTCGGCGGGCGGCTCTACGCCTACGAGAACGTGTGTGCCCACCAGGGCGGTCCGGCCTGCCAGGGCCGCATCGTCTCCCGCGTCCGCGAGCGCCTCGACGACCAGCAGCGCAGCCTGGGCACCGTGTTCGACGAGTCGGTCATGCACATCGTCTGCCCTTGGCACGGCTTCGAGTACGACGTCACCACCGGGCGCCACCCGGGCCGGCCCGACTACGCGCTGCGCGCCGTCACCGTCGACGAGCAGGGCGGGCGGATCCGTGTCTCGGTCTGAGCGCATCGCCGCCCTCGTCGGCGATCTGACGACGGAGGTCGACGCGGGCCTCGGCGACGGGGCGATCGCGTCGCTCGACCCGGACGTCGCCCGGCGCCTGCTCGCCGTCGCGGGGCGGCTCTACGCCGTCGCCGCCGAGGAGGGCGCCCACCCGCTGGCGGGCACCGACGTCACGCCGACGGAGTCGGTCGTCGTCGCCACCGCCGCGCTGCGCGCCCACGACCTCAACCCGTTCGATCTCGCCCTGTGGTTCTCGAGGAGCAGTTCATGACGATCGACGACGGTGTGCGCCGCCTGCCCACGCAGGAGATCACCACCCACACCGACAGCCGCGAGATCCTGGCCAACGCGGCCCGCGACACCGAGCGCTACGGCCTCGACGAGTACTTCATCGTCGACGTCGACTCCCACCACGTCGAGCTCGACTCGTGGCCGGAGATCCTCGAGTTCCTGGACTCGCCGGTGCTCAAGGACACCGCGCACCAGATGATGCGCAACTGGCCGCAGGCCTCGCACCTGGCGCTGCACAACCACCCGCCCGGCCTGACGATGCAGGACGTCTCGGGCCGCATCCCGCACCAGGCCTCGCTGGCCGAGGAGACCCCGGGGGCGGCCGACGGCGCCGAGCGCGACGTGACGCTCGTGCGCCGGGCGATGGACGCGATGAGCATCGACGTCCAGATCGTGTTCCCGCAGCCGATGCTCGAGACCGGCCTGCACCCCCAGCCGCAGGTCGCGACCGCGCTGCTGCAGGCCTACAACCGCTGGTTCACCAGCCAGATCCTGCCGCGCGAGCCGCGGGTGAAGACGATGCTCGGGCTGCCGTTCGAGGACCCGGACGCGTGCCTGGCGACGGTCGAGGAGTTCGCCGACCACCCCGGCGTCATCGGCTTCCTCGTCACCAGCCAGCGCCACGCGGGCGTACACCGCAACGCCTACATGCCGCTCTACCGGATGCTCGAGGAGCGTGGCCTGCCGATCGGCTTCCACGCCGGCCCGAACCAGGCCGACTCGATGACGTCGACGATGAACCGGTTCCTCTCGGCGCACGCGATGAGCTTCGTGACCTGCAACATGACCCACATGACCAACTGGGTCATCAACGGGATCCCGGAGCGGTTCCCCGGGCTGAAGACCATCTGGATCGAGAGCGGCCTGGCGTGGGTGCCGTTCATGATGCAGCGGCTCGACCACGAGTACTACATGCGCCAGTCCGACGCCCCGCTGCTCACCAAGCCGCCGTCGGCGTACATGCGGGAGATGTACTACACCTCGCAGCCGATGGAGTGGACCGACGACGCGCTGCTCGAGGCGACGCTGCGCGCGATCGACGCCCCGAACTCGCTGATGTACAGCTCGGACTGGCCGCACTGGGACTTCGACGTCCCGGGCCGCATCGCGTCCCTGCCGTTCCTCGACGACCACGCCAAGCGCAACATCCTCGGCGAGACGGCCCGCAAGGTCTTCGGCCTCTGAGGTCCCGGCCCGCCGGTCGCACGCCGCGCCGCGTCCGGCGCCACGGTCGTCGGCGGGGGTGGATCGTTCGCTGTTGGTGAGGCTAGCCTTCCTCGCATTCGGGTGAAGGAGGACTGCCGGGTGGCGAGGATGGCGGTGCTGCCGCCGCTGGTGGTGGTGGCGACGCGGCGCGTCACGCCGCGGATGCAGCGCGTGGTGCTGGGCGGGGACTGCCTGCGTGCGCTCGAGCCGGTCGCCCCGGCCGCGCACGTGCGGCTGCTGTTCGCCGAGCCCGGTGCTCCCGTCGTCCTCCCGACGCCCGGGCCCGCCGGCCTGACCTGGCCCGACGGCGTCACCCGGCCCTACGCCCGCAGCATGACCGTCCGCGCACTCGACCGCGTCCGGGGCGAGATGACGATCGACATCGCCCTGCACGGCGACTCCGCCGCCGGCCGCTGGGCCACCGCCACGAGTCCCGGTGACCCGGCGGGCGTCGTCGGGCCCGGGGGTGGTTGGACCCCGCCGGCCGACGCCGACGCCGTCCTGCTCGCCGGCGACGAGACCGCCCTGCCCGCCATCGCCGCCCTGCACGAGGCCCTGCCGCGGCACACCGCCGTCACGACCGTCGTCGAGGTCGCCGGCGCCGGCGACGAGCAGGACCTCGCCCGCCCCGTCCACTGGGTCCACCGCACGGCGGACGGCGCGCTCGTCGACGCCGTCCGCGCCCTGTCCCTGCCGGACGTCGTCGCGGCGTGGGTGGCGGGCGAGGGTCACGCGGTCAAGGCGCTGCGCGAGCACCTGCGTCTCGACCGGAGCCTGTCGCGCAGCCACTGCCACGCCATCCGCTACTGGACCCGGGGCCGCTCGCACGAGGACTCCGACGCCACCTTCGGCGCCGCCCGCGCCGAGGCCGCGCGCCGCGGGATCACGCTCGTCACCACCCAGGACGTCCACGAGATGAGCTACGAGCTCATGACCGGCGGTTTCTCGATCCCGACCCGCTGAGCGGCCCTCGCACATGGGAGCGGCCCGTCTCGGGCAGACTCCCCGCACCGACCGGGGGACGAGACGGGGTGCGCGGGTGGTCGACGAGGGCGAGCTGATCGCCGATCGCTACCGCGTCCGCGCGCGCGTCGGCCAGGGCGCGATGGGCGTGGTCTGGCGGGCGGAGGACGAGCGGCTGCAGCGCGAGGTCGCGCTCAAGCAGGTCGCCCTGCCCGCGGGCGCCGACGAGGCGGCCCGCGAGCAGGCGCACCGCCGCGTCTTCCGCGAGGGCCGGATGATCGCGCGGTTGCACCACCCGCACGCCATCACCGTGTACGACGTGGTCGAGCACGCCGGGCAGCCGTGGCTCGTCATGGAGTACCTGCCGTCGAGCAGCCTCGCCGAGACCATCGTCGGCGGCGGGCCGCTGGAGCCCCACCGCGTCGGGCAGCTCGGGCGGCAGGTCGCCGACGCCCTCGCCGCGGCGCACGCGGCCGGCATCGTGCACCGCGACGTCAAGCCGGGCAACGTGCTGCTCGGCGACGCCGGCGTCGACAAGGTCACCGACTTCGGCATCGCCCGCGCGGTGGACGACGTCACGATCACCTCGACCGGGATGATGGCCGGCACCCCGGCCTACCTCGCGCCGGAGGTCGCCCGCGGCGAGGCCGCCGACTTCCGGTCGGACGTCTACTCGCTCGGCTCGACGCTCTACGCGGCGCTCGAGGGCCGGCCGCCCTTCGGCACCGGAGAGAACCCCCTCGCCGTCCTGCACCGCGTCGCGTCGGGGGAGTACGCGCCGCTCGCCCACCGCGGCGCGGTCACCTCGCTCGTCGAGCGGCTGCTGCGCCCCGACCCGGCGGCGCGCCCGGACATGGCGCAGGTACGCGACGAGCTCTCCCGGCTCGTGGCCGCCGAGGCCGGCACCGAGGAGGGGCCGGTGACGCCGTTCTTCGTACGCCCGGACCCCGCCACCGAGGAGGTGTCCACCCCGCCGACCGGGACACCCGGCGGGCCGCCGCCCCCCGCCCGCGCGACCCCCGTGGCGTCGTCCGCACCGGCGATGGTGCCCGTCGCGACCGCACCGCGCCCCGGGTCGTCGCCGGCCGCGCCGCCGGCGGCACCGGCACCCGGGCCGGCGAGCGGGCCGCCGGGCCCACCGCCCACCGCGCCCGAGACCCGCCCGTCCACCACCGGACCGTTGGCCGCGCCCGGTGAGGACGACCCCGGCACGACCGGGCGCGGGCGTCGCTGGCCCTGGGTCGTGGCCGTCGCCGCGGTCGTCGTGGTGGTCGCGGCGTTCGCGCTCGCGGCCGTGCTGAGCTCGGCGGGGGGCGGGCCCACCGCGTCGGTCCCCGGGGGTACGGCGGCCCCCGCGACCTCCGGGGAGAGCACGCCCGAGCCGGACGCGGGGACCAGCGGGGACTCCGGTGCGTCGCCCCTGGCCGGCGACGCGGACGACCAGGCCCGCCAGCAGGCGATCATCGACTACTACGGCCTGATCCCCGTCCGGCTCGACGAGGGCTGGCAGCGCCTGACGCCGTCGTTCCAGCAGCAGACCGCGGGCGGCTTCGACAGCTACCGCTCCTTCTGGGGGCAGATGCAGCAGGTCACCGTGCGGGGCGTCTCGCCCGCGGGCGGCGACGAGGTCGACGCGACGGTGACGTACCGGTACCAGAACGGTCGCGAGGTCGACGAGCGCACGGTGTTCCGCCTGGTGCAGCAGGACGGCATCTGGAAGATCGACGGCCAGCGCCAGTCCTAGGCGGGCGCCGGGCCGAGGAACACCCGCTCGGGGTGCGGGTGGCGCAGGAAGTCGTGGTGCGAGATGTCCCAGCCGTAGGCGCCGGCGGCCTCGAACACGACGACGTCGCCGGCGCGCAGGCGGTCGACGCGGGCGCGGGCCAGGGTGTCCTTCGGGGTGCAGAGCTCGCCGCACACCGTCACGTCGGCGTCGACGACCTCCGGCCGCGGCCGCTCCGGCGGCCACGTCTCGACGGGCACGACGTGGAACGGGTGACTGTGCTGCCACGACGCGGGCAGGCGGAAGTGGTGCGTGCCGCCGCGCAGCAGGGCGTAGGCGTGACCGTGGGTGTGCTTCACGTCGAGCACCTCGGCGGCGTAGACGCCGCAGCCGGCGACGAGGAAGCGCCCGCACTCGAAGTCGATCTCGCGCCAGTGCGGGGGGAAGGTCGCGAGGAGGTCCTCGAGGCCGCGGCAGAACGCGGGCCAGTCGAACGGCCGGTCCAGGGCGGCGTAGTCGACGCCGATGCCGCCGCCGACGTTCAGCACGCTCGTGGTGAGACCGAAGTGCTCCTCCCACCCCGCGACGACGTCGCGGTAGTGGCGCAGCATCGCGAGGTGGCGCTCGGGGGAGAGGTTGTTCGACAGCGAGTGCAGGTGGAAGCCCGCCAGGCGCAGGCCGGGCAGGGTGGTGGCGGCCGCCACGGCGGCCGGGAGGTCGGACTCGTCGAGGCCGAACTGCGTCGGCCGTCCGGCCATGGCCAGCGTGGCCTCGGGGAAGGGGCCGGCGAGGTTGACGCGCAGCAGGACGTCGGCCGTCGCGCCCCGGGCTGCGGCCGCGTCGCTGAGCCGGTGCAGCCCCAGCAGGCTCTCGACGTGGAAGCGCGCGACGCCGGCGTCGACGCCCGCCGCGAGCTCGGTGTCGGTGGGCACCGGGCCGCCCATGAGCACCGCCGCGTCCGGGGCCGCGTCGCCGACGACCGCGAGCTCGCCGCCGGACGCCACCTCGAACCCCGCGACGATCCCGTCGAGGGCCGCCACCACCCGCTCGTCGGAGTTGGCCTTGACGGCGTAGAACATCCGACACCGGTCCGGGAGCGCGGCGACGACGTCGCGGGCGTGGCGCCGCAGCGCGTCGAGGTCGTAGGAGAACAGGCACACGGGTTCCGGCCCGGCGACGGCCTGGCTGATCACGTGCCCATGTGAGTAGTTGGGGCCCTTATCGGGGCCGTAACTGCTCACGTGGGTGCGGAAGGCGTGGACGGCGAGGGAGCGCTCCTCGCCCAGGACGAGGTCGGTGACGCCGCGGGCGCGCCAGCGGTGGACGTCGGCGGGGACGCGGGGGATGGCGCAGAACCGGACGCCGTGACGGACGCAGGCCGCGTGGACCTGGTCCACCGCGCGGCGGACGAGCGGGTGACGCGTCCGCCACGGCACCCCGAGCGACTGGGACAGGTCGGCGGCGCCCTCGAGCACCAGGTCCAGCCCGGGCGTCGCGACGATCTCGTCGATCACCTCGAGCGCCTCGGCGTCCTCGATCATGGCGACGACCGTGACCCGCGCGTTGGCCGTCGCGACGTGCGTGGCGAGGTCGGTGCGCCCGTACCCGACCATGCGTCCCGAGTTGAGCGACCGCATCCCCTCCGGGGCGTAGCGCGCGGCGCGGACCACGGCCTCGACGTCGGCGCGGCAGCGGACGTGCGGGACGACGACGCCGGTGGCCCCGGCGTCGAGGACCCGCAGCACGAACCCCGGGTCGTGCTCGGGCACCCGCACCCACGGCGCGATGCCGGCCACCTCGGCGGCGCGGATCATCTCCTGCAGCGTGTCCGGCGAGACCAGGGCGTGCTCGGCGTCGAGGATCGCGACGTCGTACCCGGCGGCCCCGACCATCTCGACCAGCGCGGGCGACGGCGTCGCCACGAAGAGCCCCTCCACGCCGCCGAGTCTGCCCGTCCTAGCTCGCGAACCAGCCGGACGGGGCCAGGGCGCCGCCCTCGACGAGGTGGGGCACGTAGTGGTCGTTGTAGACGCGGGCGATGAGCTCGCGGCGGCTGCGCACGCCGACCTTGGTGAAGACCTTCTTGAGGTGGTCCTGCACCGTGTAGGCCGAGAGGTGCAGGCGCGCCGCGACGTCGGCGGTGTCGACGCCGGCCAGCACCATCGCCACGACGTCGCGCTCGCGGTCGGTGAGGCCGTACGAGGCCACGACCAGCGGGATCACCTCGGGCGGCCGGGCGTCCTCGAGGGTGACGACGACGTCGGCGACCGTCCCGCCGCGCCCCACCATCGGGGACGCGTGAGCGACCACCCACCGCCCGGACCGTGACCGCAGGCGGGCGCGCGGCACCGGGGCGGTCGGGTCGGCGGCACGCCGCCGCGCCGCACCGATGATCGTGTAGATGACCTGGGGGAGTGGCGCGGACCCGAGCGGGCCGCCGCGGAGGTCGTCGATGCGCTCCTGCGCGCCGACGTTGGCCGACACCACCTCGTCGTCGGCCCCGACCACGAGCACGGCCGGCCCGCCGTCGCCGGCCACCGCGAGCTCGGCCGCGCCGACGACGAGGCCGGTGCGCAGGCCGCGCGCGAGACCCGCGGCCACCGAGCTGACGAACTCCTGCTCGGCCGGGGTGAACGTGCGCCCGCCCTGGTGGAACAGCGCCAGGCCGCCCCAGGTGGCGCCGTCGGCGGCGAGGCCGGCGCGCAGCTCGTCGGAGTAGTCCCAGACCGGGGAGAACATCTCGGCGAAGCGGCGCGAGCGGGCCGGGTCGCCGCCGGTCTCCGCGCCGAGCGCGGCGACCGCGCCCGGGCGGCGGGAGACCGCGCGGAAGTCGTAGACGTCCTCGACCTCGTACTCGTAGTACGACCAGTCGAGGTCGTGCTCGTCATCGACGTCGCCCCACTTGACCGTCGCGGTGACGAGCTCGGTCGCCGGGTCGACGGTGCACAGGCAGGCCGCCGAGAACGGCAGCGCCGTGCGGAGGGTTTCGACGGCGGCGGCGCCGAACGTCGGCCAGTCGAGGCCCGCGGCCGCGAGCCCGTCGATCTGCGTGCGCACCCGCTCGGCACTCACCGTGGTCACGTCACGCAATGTAGCAAGCGCTGCGGCGAACGAGGGATCCCAGATTTCTGGGGTGGGAAGACACCAGGACGCTGGGATGGGCAGGACACCCCCGGCGGCCCAGGCTTCAGGGCATGACGACGCAGCTCAGCAGCCCCTACCGGATCAACCCGACCAGCTGGAACGCGGGCTTCCGCTACGACCAGGCCCAGCTCCGCCCGGCACCCACGCAGCTACTCACCGTGGCCGGTCAGGGCTCCATCGACGCGGAGGGGCAGCTCCTGCACGTCGGCGACATGACCGCCCAGATGGCGCTCGCGATGGCGAACACCGAGGACCTGCTCGCCCGCGGCGGCATGGACCTGCGGGACGTGACCCGCCTCGTCGTCTACGTGACCGACATGGACGCGGCGCTGGCCGCCTACGGCGCGATCACCGAGCGGCTCGACGCCGCCGGCGCCACCCCGCCCGCCACCCTCGTGGCGGTCGCCCGCCTCGCCGTCCCCGGCATGGCCGTCGAGATCGACGCCACCGCCGGCCGCTGAACCCCCGACCCCCACTCACCGAGGAGAGACG
This sequence comes from Actinomycetospora chlora, assembly GCF_039542135.1. Taxonomy (NCBI): domain Bacteria; kingdom Bacillati; phylum Actinomycetota; class Actinomycetes; order Pseudonocardiales; family Pseudonocardiaceae; genus Actinomycetospora; species Actinomycetospora chlora. The sequence continues at coordinate 49,654 of NZ_BAABHO010000015.1, read as the reverse complement.
ACCATGAGCACCCCGACCCTGGCCCCCGCCGCCCTCACCCCCGTCGACCCGGCCTACGCCGCGGCCGTCGCTCCCTTCGTCACGACCCTGCAGCCACGTCCCGACCTGGTCGTGGAGGCCCGTGGTCCCGGCGACGTCGTCGCCGCCGTCCGGTGGGCCGGCGCCGAGGGGCGGGCCGTGACCGTCCAGGCCACGGGCCACCAGCTGCTCACCGACCTCGGCGGCTCGGTCCTGGTCTCGACCCGCCACCTCGACTCCGTCCGCGTCGACCCGGCCACCCGCACCGCGGTCGTCGGCGGCGGCGCGCGCTGGCAGCAGGTCATCGCGGCCGCGACGCCCCACGGGCTGGCGCCGATCTGCGGCTCGTCGTCGCACGTCGGGGTCGTGGGCTTCTGCCTCGGCGGCGGGCACGGTCCGCTGTCCCGGGCGTTCGGCACGGGCGCCGACCAGGTGCGCCGCGTCCGCATCGTCACCGCCGACGGCGTCGAGCGCGACGTCGACGACGTCCGCGAGCCGGAGCTGTTCGCCGCCCTGCTCGGCGGCAAGACGGGCTTCGGGATCGTCACCGAGATCGAGATCGCGCTGCACCCCGTCACCCGCCTCCACGGCGGCGGCATCTTCTTCCCCGGCGAGGCGTCGCCGCAGCTGCTGGCCGCGTGGCGGGAGTGGGTCGGCACCTTCTCCGACGAGACGTCGAGCTCGATCGCGCTGCTACGCCTGCCGCCGGACCCGGCGCTCCCGCCGCCGCTGCGGGGCGCGTTCGTCACGCACCTGCGCTTCGCCCACCTGGGCACGGCCGATGAGGGCGCGGCGATCCTGGCCCCGATGCGGGCGGTGGCGACGCCGATCGTGGACATGGTCGACGAGATGCCCTTCGCGGCGATCGACGCGATCCACTCGGACCCGACCGAGCCGATGCCGATCTGGGACGACTCGGCGACGCTGTCGGTGCTGCCGGCCGAGGCGGTGGACGCGCTGCTCGCCGTGGCCGGGCCGGGCGTCGAGACCCCGTTGATCATGGCGGAGCTGCGGCACCTGGGCGGCGCGATCGCGCGGCGTCCGCAGCGCGGGCACGACGCCGTCGCCGGCCGCGACGCGGCATTCCACCTGTACGCGCTGGCGCCGATGTTCCCGCCGGTGGCGGCCGTGGCGCCCGCCGCGGCGAGGTCCGTGGTCGACGCGCTGCGGCCGTGGGCGAGCGGCGGGCTGCCGAACTTCCAGGGTCCGGCGGCCGGCGGGCGCCTCGGGCCGCTGTGGGACGACCCGACCACGGCCTTCCTGACGCGGGTCCGCGAGGCCTACGACCCGGACGGGATGTTCCGGACGGTGGGGTTGAGGGGCTGACGCCCTCGTGAGTGGAATGGGTCGTCATGGCGACCCATTCCACTCACGTGCGCAGCCTCGACCACCTCGTGCTGACCGTGGCCGACCTCCGGGCCACGGTCGACTTCTACACGCGCCTCCTGGGCATGGAGGAACGGACGTTCTCCGGACGCACGGCGCTGCACTTCGGCGACGAGAAGATCAACCTCCACGAGGCGGGCCACGAGTTCGAGCCGAAGGCCGCGCGCCCGACGCCGGGCAGTGGCGACCTGTGCTTCGTCGTCGGCGGGCCGATCCAGGACGTGGCGGCGGCGCTCACCGACGCGGGCGTGACGATCGAGGAGGGCCCGGTCGACCGCACCGGCGCCCTCGGCCCGATGCGCAGCGTCTACCTCCGCGACCCCGACCAGAACCTGGTGGAGCTGGCGGTCTACTGATCCCTACGTGCGTGATCTTTCGAGCTATAGCTCAGAAGATCACGCACGTAGGGGGTTCGGGAGCCGGTGGGTGCGGAGCTCGGTGTCGGGCCAGAGACGGCGGGTGGTGAGCTTCTCGACCGACAGCGTCGGGGCGAACACGTCGAACGTCCCCAGCCGCGCCGCGAACGCCGGCACCCGCTGCGCGTGGGCCCGGACGACGCGGGCCACCACCGCCCAGAACTCCTCCTCGGCGAACCCGTAGTCGGTCGCCAGGAGCCACGCGACCTCGGCGAGGTTGACGAAGAACAGGCAGTCCAGCAGGAAACCGGTGACCTGGTCGGGGTCGTCGGTCTCGAGGAACGAGTTGGCGTTGGGGTGGTCCGCCGGCGGCCCCTCGAGCGCCGGCCCCGGCGCCGCCAGCAACGGCCGCGAGAACCGCACCCCGTCGTGGAAGTCCTTCAGCGCCACGCGGGTGGGCAACCCCCCGGCGTGCACGAGCAGCATGTTCTGGGCGTGCGCCTCCAGCGCCACGCCGTGCACCACCAGCAGCTGCACCAGCGGCAGCACCGCCGCCGTCACCAGCCGCTCGACCCACCCCCGGGCCCCCTGCGCCCGCACCCACGGGTCGATCAGCGGCACGCCCTCGACCGACCGCGACGCCAGCCCCGGGAACGGCACGGCCCGCTCGCCGGGGTGCAGGTGCCGGTGCAGGCTCTCCCGCCAGATCGCGCCGAGCCCCGGCTCGACGGTCACGCCGAGGACCTCGCGCAGGACGATCACCCGGGCCTTGTCCGCCAGCACGGGGTCGGCGGCGACGATCCCGGCCAGCCAGTCCGAGATCGGGGCGGCGTTGCGGACGGTGTGCGGGGCCAGGCCCCGCGACGTCGAGGTGTTGGTGATCGCCAGCGGCAGCTTGAGCGACGGCTCCCGCGCTGCGTCCACGTTCGCGAGGGTCCGGATCGACGCCTGGGGACGGTGGTCCGGCCCGACGCCCGCCACCCGCAGCGCACCGGACGCGACCAGGTCCCCGTGGACGAGCGCGACGTGGTGCTCCCACTGCCACGGGTGCACGGGGATCCCGACCCGCCCCGCCGGCGCCGTCCACACCGACGCCGGGTCCAGCCCCGCCGCCGCCGACACCGCCACCAGCGCCGGGTCGGCGTCGAGCAGCACCGGGCGCACGGTCGGCGCGAACTCGGGGGTGTACGCGAGGAGGTCGCCCACCCCGAACCCGGTCCGCGACTTGTAGGCCGGGTGGTAGCGGTGCCCGTCGGCCGTCAGGGCCTCCAGCGCGTCGTGCCCCGCGTCCGGGTCGAGCGGGCCGGACGGGCGGGCGTGCACGGCCAGCGCGTCGCCCAGGACGGTCGCCGCGAGCTCGCGGCCGAGCCGCGCCCGGCACGCGGGATCGGCGTGGACGGGGGCCTCGGCCAGGAACTCCCCGGGGGTGACGGCGCCGCCGTCGGAGCGCGTCACGGGGGCCGCCAGCCGCACCCGCCCGCACGACGGCGTCCGCACGAACCGCAGCGCGAACGGCCCGCACGACGTCCCGGGCCCGCCGTCCCCGACGACGTCGACCGCGTCCTCCAGCACCAGCGACTCGACGAGCTGCGCCAGCACCCGCGCCCGCACGGGGTCCGCCGCCGCCAGCGCCTCGGCCACCTCGCCGGAGTTCACGGCACCGCCCGCAACGGGTTCGGCACCCGCGCGACGCCCGCGGGCATGCTCGTCCCCCGCGACGGCCCGCGCTCCAGCAGCGGGCGCAGGACCGTGCGGTAGGGCCAGGTCCCGGACTCGAGCAGTACCGCGTGCAGCGTGCTGCGCACGAGCGGGCTGCGGGTCGCGCCGACCGCCCGCTCCACGGCGTGGCGGATCACCGACCACCACCGTCGTTCCGGCGTCCCCGTGTGCCGGACGAGCGCGTCGACCACCCCGCCCAGCCCCACCTCGACCGCCAGCGTCGCGAAGAAGTCGATCAGCGTCGCCGGGGTGTCGAGGCGCAGCGACTGCGTGCCGCCGGGCGTGAGCCGGTAGGCCGGGTCGGGCACCGAGAGCCAGCGCGGGTGGACGCGCACGGCGTCGTGGTCCCGCAGGACCAGCCGGACCACGCGGCCGTCCGAGATGTCCAGGACCACGTTCTGCCCGTGCATCTCCGGCAGCACCCCGTGGCGCAGGAACCCGATCCCGACGGCGACGACGGCGTCGACGACCTCGGCGAACACCGCCGCCGGGTCGCCCAGCGCGGCCAGCGGCCCCTCCCACGCCGGGGCGGCCAGCGCCGCGAGCGGGAGCCGGTGCGTGCCCGCGGGCGGGGGAAGCCGCCGGAGCATCGCCGCCAGGTGGCCGGGACGGTCGGCGAACTCGTCAGCGCCGTCGGGCCGCGCGAAGCCCGCCCACGTCCCCTCGTCCGCGACGGCGACGTGGGCCGCCAGGTCGGGGTCGGCGTCCAGCACCCGGCGCAGGACCTGCTCGCCGCGCTGCGCGTGGTCCAGCGAGCGAGCCCCGAGCAGCCGGGCCGAGCCGAGCGTCGTCACCCCCAGCGGCAGCTTGAGGTGCCGGTCGCCGCCGAGGTCGAGCGTGCGCAGCGACGCCGTCGCCCGGCCCTCGCCGAGCCCCCGCGCCAGCGGGACCACGACCCCCTCGGCCATCTCGCGGGCGAACACGACCGGCAGCACGTGCTCGCGGTCGAACGGGTGCACCGGCAGCACCGCGTGGCCCTCCGGCACGCCGGGGACCTCGACGGGCGGCGCCCACCCGGACGTCCCGACGCGCAGGTGGTCCCGGCGCACCGCGACCCAGTCCAGCGGCACCGTGCGGCCCGGCCCCCAGCGCGCCAGGTCGTCGACCGTCCACCCGGCGACGGCCCTGGCGGTCGGGAGGAACGGGCGGCCCCGGGCGGCGGCGAGCACCTCCCCGTCGCCGTCGGGCGCGAGCACGTGCGCCACGGCCGTCGCGACGTCGCGGGCGACGACGTCGAGGAACGGGGCGTCGGGCGCGAGCAGGCGCAGGACCTCGGCCGGGTCGGTCACTTCGCGCAGCGACTGCCCTGGCTCGCCGACCAGCACCGGGCCGTCGACGTAGCGGGTCGCCGTCAGCACCCCGCCGGGCCGGGCCCGCCAGCCCAGGCAGAGGCCGTCGGGGCGGCGCAGGCGCACCCACGTGCCGGGCCGGCCCTCGGGGCCGGGCCCGGGGGCGACGCCGCCCAGGCCCGCGACGTCCTCGGCGACCGCCGCGTCGAGCAGGTCGCGCAGGACGAGGACCGCCGGCTCGCTCACGACGAGCCGCGCCGCGCCCGTGCCCGGTCGAGCCAGGCGTCGTCCCAGACGCGGTCGAGGTAGCGGTCGCCGCGGTCGGGGAGGATCGCGACGATCCGCGCCGGCGGTGTCACGTCCTCGACGAGGCGGCGCACGGCGGTGACGACGGCGCCGGTCGAGCCGCCCGCGAAGATCGCCTCGGTGGCGAGCAGGTCGCGGCACGCCTCGGCGGCGGTCGCGTCGTCGACGGCGACGACGCGGTCGATCTCGGCGGGGGAGTGGAGCTCGGGCACCCGGCTCGCGCCGAGCCCCGGCAGCTCCCGCGGCCCGCCGGGGCCGCCGAAGATCACCGAGCCGACGGCGTCGGCCGCCACGACCTGGAGGTCGCCGGCGACCTCGCGCAGCCGCCGCGCGCACCCCAGCAGGCTGCCGCACGTCGAGACGGCGCCGACGAGGTGCGTGGGCGGGACGTCCATCGCGTCGGCGATCTCGGCGCCGGTGCCGTGGTAGTGGGCGCGCCAGTTGCCGTCGTTGGCGTACTGGTTGATCCACACGGTGCCGGCCGTGGTCGCGAGCATCTCGTGCACGCGGGCGAGGCGGGTGTGCAGGTAGCCGCCGGCGGCGTCGGGCTCGTCGACGGTCTCCACGTCGGCGCCGAGCCCGCGCATGATCGCGACGTTGGCCGGGCTCGCGTGGGGGTCGACGACGCAGGTGAACGCGAGCCCGTGCAGCCGCGCGGCCATCGCCACGGCGACCCCGAAGTTGCCCGAGCTCGACTCGACCAGCCGGCTGCCCGGCGGGATCGAGCCGTCGGCCAGGCCATGGCCGACGATGTAGCGCGCGGAGCGGTCCTTCATGCTCCCGCCCGGGTTCATCAGCTCGAGCTTGGCGAGCACCCGGATCCCCGGCTGCGGGAACATCCGCCCGAGCTCGACCAGCGGTGTCGCGCCCACCGCGTCCAGCACGGAGTCGAGCACCGGGTCCCCGACGGTCGGCCGGGGCCCTCGGGCGAGCGTCACTCCCACCTCCGTCGACGGGGCGGGTGGGGCTCCTGTGGCCAGCCCCACCTGAAGAAGGCAACCCTAACCACGCCCCAGGCGCGCCGAACGGGCGACCGCCGGGACCCAGGTCAGACCACCCTCAGCCCAGGCTCAGCCCACGTTGTCCGGGTTGTCGGAGGCCTTCACCGAGCCCCACCCGTGCCACCGGTCGACCTCGATCCAGGCGCTGATCCGCCCGCGGTCGCGCACCGGGTAGTCCTTGCCCGTGTAGTGGTTCGACAGCCGGTCGATGTCGGTGAGGTCCGGGTCGTCGACCCACTCCACGACGTGGCCCTGCATGCTGACGTGGGTGTACCAGTCGTCCTCGGAGAGGACGGTGATCGTCGTGCGGGGGTCGGCCTGCAGGTACTCCACCCGCTTGCGGGCGTTGTCCATGTTCACCAGCACGCGCCCGTCCTCCCAGAGGTACCAGGTCGCCACGGAGACGGGCTGACCGTCGGGGCGCAGCGAGGTGATCACGCTCGGGTTGGGCTTGCGCAGCAGGTCCTGGACCTCGTCGGGCAGCGGGGGCTTCGGCATGCCTGCTGTCTACCCGGCTGCCGCGGTCAGGACGCGGAGCGTTCGGTCACGGCCGACCGGCGGGCCCGGACCACCAGCAGGCGGGCCGCCACCGCGACGATCCCCAGCGCGACGACCACCAGCCCGTACGCCTCGGCCACCGGCCGCAGCCCGAACTGCACCGCCGCGACCCCGGCGACGACCGCCGGGAGGCTGAAGGCCAGGTAGGCGATCGTGTAGGCGACAGCCATGAGCTCGCCGCGCGTCTCGGGCGCCGCGATGCGGGCGAGCGTGCCGAAGCAGGCCAACGACGCCGAGCCGAAGCCGAGGCCGGCGACGACCGTCCCGGCGGCGGTGAGCAGCGGCACGGCGACGGTGACCCCGCCCAGGGTGATCAGCGTGCCGAGGGCGAGCAGCGCGCCGGCCGGGGCGAGCAGCGTCTCGGGCGGGCGGCGGAAGAGCGTGACCGCGCTGATCGCTCCGACCCCGCAGAGCAGGGTGACGACGATGCCGCCGACGAGGTGGCTGTGCAGGCCGAGCACCTCGGCGGCGACCGACGGCCCGAGCGAGAGGTAGAGCCCGCCGAGCGCCCAGCTCGCCGCGAGGGTCGGCGCGATGGCGAGGACGTCGGTGCGCAGGCCCGCGGGGATGCGCACGCGGGGACGCAGCGAGGCGAGCGCGCCCGGACGGCGGGAGGCGGTCTCGGGCAGCACCACGAGCACGACGGCGACGACGGCGAACCCCGCCAGCAGCACGCCGTACACCAGCCGCGTCGGCGCGGGGGCGTACTCCACGAGCAGGCCGCACCCGAGCGCGCCGACCGCGAGGCCGATCAGCGGCGTCACGGCGTTGGCGAGCCCGGCCCGTCGCGGGTGGAGGTCGACGAGCGTCGCGGCCATCGCGGTGATCGCCGCGCCGGTCGCCGCGCCCTGCACCGCCCGGGCGACGATCAGCGTCGCCACGTTGCCGGCCACGAGGAACAGCACCACCGCGACCGTCTGCACCGCCAGCGCGACGGCGAGGACGGGCCGCCGGCCCACGTGGTCGGACAGGCCGCCGACCACGAGCAGCGAGGCCAGCAGGAACAGCACGTAGACCGCGAAGATCACCGTCAGCGTCGCCGACGAGAAGCCCCACTGCGCCTGGTAGACGACGTAGAGGGGCGACGGGACGCTCGACGCGGCGAGGAAGAGCACCACCACCCCGGCGACCGCGACGAAGAGCCGCGACCGTCGCGTCGGGTGCAGAGCGTCCGCCGGCGTCGCCTCGAGGGTGCTCACCCCGGAGGCAACGCCGGCGGACCGCCCGTCATGCCCGGGCGTAGCGGGAGAGGTATCGCTCACGCTTGCGCGGGTGGATGTTGGCGAGCGTGACGTCGCCGTCGTAGTGCGCGAGGACCTTCCGGTCCATCATCGCCCGCCACACCGGCGGGAAGAGCGCCACGACGATCATCGAGCCGTAGCCGCTGGGCAGCTGCGGGGACTCCTCGAAGTGCCGCAGCGTCTGGTAGCGGCGCAGCGGGTTCGCGTGGTGGTCGGAGTGCCGCTGCAGCTGGTAGAGCAGCAGGTTCGACACGGTGTGGTCGGCGTTCCAGCTGTGCCGCGGGTCGGTGCGCTCGTAGCGGCCGTCCTCGCGCTTCGCGCGCTTGAGTCCGTAGTGCTCGAGGTAGTTGACGACCTCCAGCAGCGAGAAGCCGACCACGGCCTGCAGCACCAGCCACGGCAGCACGACCCAGCCGAAGGCGACGGTCAGCGCGACGAACAGCACGACGGTCATCGCCCAGGCGACGGCGATCTCGTGGTCGAGCAGCGTGTGGCGGCCCTTGGAACGGCGCTTGGTCTCCAGGTGCCACGACGAGCGCAGGCTGCCCCAGACGGTGCGGGGGAGGAACGTCCAGAAGCCCTCGCCGAGCCGCGAGCTCGCCGGGTCCTCCGGCGTGGCGACGCGGACGTGGTGGCCGCGGTTGTGCTCGACGTAGAAGTGGCCGTACGCCGAACTCGCCAGCGCGATCCTCGACAGCCAGCGCTCGACGTCCTCGCGCTTGTGGCCCAGCTCGTGGGCGGTGTTGATGGCGACGCCGGACACGACGCCCATCGTCAGCGCGAGCCCGAGGTCGGCGTGCCAGGGCAGGTCCCACGTGGCCCAGACCCAGCAGCTGAACACGAGGCTCGCGTACTGGATCGGCAGGAACAGGTACGTGACCCAGCGGTAGTAGCGGTCGGCCTCGAGGCGCTCGCGCTCGGACTCCGGCGGGTTGTCGTCGGTGGCGCCGAAGACGAGGTCCAGCGCCGGGAGGATGACGAAGAGGATCATGGGGCCGAGCCACCACCAGCCGGCCCAGCCCGTCGCGGTCGCGAGGCCGCCGCCGACGAACGGCATCGCCGGCATCAGCGTGGCCAGCGGCCACAGGTAGCGCTTGCGGTCGCGCCAGGGGCGCTGCGGTGCGCTCTCGGAGCGCTCTTCGGTGATCTCGGTGCTGCTCACGGGCTCGTCTCCCTCGACGTGACGGCTCGACACGAGTGTGGGGCGCGAACCGCGTTGAGACAAGACCCGATTTTTGTTTCAGTTCGGTACGCGGACGAGCGCTTGGACCAGATGGGCGACGCGCTGCCCGACGTCGACGGGGTCCAGGGCGGGGGCGACGACGTGGGAGATGACCAGCCGGACGACGGCGTCGACCGTCTCCTCGATCGTGGAGGGCACGAGGTCCGGGCGACGCTGCTCGAGCCAGGTGGCGATGAGGGCGCGGGCCGACTCGCGGATCGACTCCGAGCGCGAGGTGAGGAACGGCAGCAGTCCGGCGTCGCCCGACCGGCTGCCCGTGAGCACGGCCTTGAGCAGCGGGTTGTCCGCGGCCTCCTCGAGCGTGAGACGGGTGGCCGCGGCGACGGCCTCGCCCACGTCCTCGTGGCGGGAGAGCGCCTCGGCGATGGCGGCGAAGAACCGCTCCGCCTCGCGGGACATGAGGGCCTCGCCGAGGCCGTCCTTGTTGCCGAACTCGCGGTAGAGCGTCGGCCGTGAGACACCGGAGTCGACCGCGACCTCGCCCACCCGGACCCGTTCCCACCCCCGCTCGACGGTGTGCTGGTGGGCGGTCGCGAGGACGCGTTCCCGCACCTGGCGCCGGAACTCCAGGCGCAGCGACTCCCCGGTCATGCGAGCAAGTGTCACTCACCGCAACCGAACATGAACGCGGAGCAGGACCCGCACCCCCGGTCGGGTCTGCGCGTTGACCTGGCGGGCCCAGTCGGGCACCGCGGGGTGGCCGTGCGCGGACGGCCCAGCTCCTACGGCTGCACGGCCGCACGACGTTGGGCTGCTCTCCGTAACTTTCTCATCACGGCGAACTCACGAGTAACGACACCTCTCAGGCGCCGATGTCCGCGCAGACCCACGGACGCCTCCGTGGATCACCCATCCGGTCGAAGGGTTCCGCGCATGATCGTCCGTTCCGGTCGCCTACTGCCCAGCGTGATCGTCGGTGCCCTCCTCAGCGGTTCCCTCGCTCTCGGGGCGGGGACGGCGTCGGCGGCGGACAACGATCCCTGTTACGTCGGCCTGAGGCAGGGCGTCGTCCAGGGCGACGACTGCGTCACGACGGACGGCACGCTGCTGGGCACCCTGGCCCAGGCGACGCTCGGTCGGCTCGCCACGGTGGTCGAGCCCTCGGCGCCCGCCACCCAGCCGGCCACGTCCACCGGAACCGGGTCGGGCTCGAGCTCGACCGGCGGTGTCGGGAGTGCCCTCGACGGCGTGACCGGCCCACTCACCGGGACGACCGGCACCGCGACCGGGACGACCGGTAGCACCGGTGGCGGGACAGCCACGGGCACCACCGGCAACGCCACGACCGGCAACACCACCACCGACCCCGCCGCGAACACCGCGCCGCCCGCCGGGCCGGCGGTCCTCCCCGCCGCCCCGCCCGTCCTCCCGGCGCCCGACGTCCGGGGCGTTCCGGCCGCGTTCGCCTCCGCGCCCGGCGGCCTGGCGGCACGGCTCCCGATGCTCGGGTTCGGTCCCTCGCTCAACCCTGCGTTGCTGAACGTCCCCCTGAGCCCGCCGCTGCGGACCCTCGTCGGCCAGAACCAGGCGTCACCGGTGACGACGACCAGCGACGTCCAGGCGATGGCGTTCGACGGGTCCGGGGGTCTGGGGACACCGGCGATCATCGGCGTGCTCATCCTCGCCGGGCTCGGCGGCTTCGCCCTGCGCCACCGGGTCCTGCGCCGCGTCCGCACCGGCGCCCGGGGCTAGATCGCGATCCGTGGCGCGAATGCCTCGCTGAGCGAGACGAACGCTCCACGAACGTCGATCACCTCGACCCGTACTGCCGCCCGGATCACGCCGTTCACCCGAACGCCCACCGCCTTCCGACGCGAACGGCGCCCTCGCTGCTTCCCAAGCAGCGAGGGCGCTGTTCGTTCGTCCAGGGCGGGGCTCAGCGCGCGGCGGGCGTGCCCTCTAGCGCCACGGGCAGGTGCTTGATGCCGTTGACGAAGATGCTGCGCAGGCGGTCGGGTTCGCCGATCACGCGCAGGTCGGGCATGCCGGCGAAGAGCTCGCGGAACACCACGGCGATCTCGCGGCGGGCGAGGTGCGCGCCGAGGCAGAAGTGCGGGCCGTGGGCCCCGAAGCCCTGGTGGGGGTTGGGGGAGCGGCGCAGGTCCAGGCGGTCCGGCTCGGCGAACACGGTGTCGTCGCGGTTCGCGGCCCCGTAGACGAGCAGCAGCTTCTCGCCCGCCGCCACGGGGACGTCGCCGACGGTGGTGTCGACGGTCGCGGTGCGCCGCATCCAGTTGATCGGTGAGGCCCAGCGCACGATCTCGTCGACCGCGGTCGGGGTGACGCCGTCGACGTCCGCCGCCCAGGTCTCCCACTGGGCGGGGTCGCGGTGCATGCCCCAGACGCCGTGGGTGATCGCGTTGCGGGTGGTCTCGTTGCCCGCGACGCAGAGCAGGATGAAGAAGGAGGCGATCTCCTGGGGCGTCAGACGCTCCCCGTCGACCGTGCCGTGCACGAGCGCGGAGGTCACGTCGTCGCCCGGGGCGGCCTCGCGCTCCGCGGCCAGCTCGGTCATCAGCCCGGCGAGCCCGGCGCCGGCGGTGAGGTAGTCGGCGAGGGGGTTGTCCGAGGTGACGTACTCGGGGTCGTCGCCGGCGAGGATGACGTTGGAGTGCGCGAACACCTCGGCGCGGCGCGACTCCGGGATGCCCATCATCTCGCAGATGATCAGCAGCGGGACCGGCGCCGAGAGGTCGGCGACGAGGTCGAACGAGCCGTCGCCCGCGCGCGCCTTCGCACTTGCCGAGGCGATCACCGACCGGGTCACGCGGGTGACGTCGTCGAGGAGCGCCTCGGTGCGCCGCGGGGTGAAGGCCTGCGCCGCGATCCGCCGGATCTTCGTGTGCCGCGGTGCGTCCATGCTGATCAGCGAGCCGAAGAACTGGTGCGCCTCGGCGGGCAGGTCGAGGATCGAGACGGCGCCCTGCCCGGAGCAGAACAGGTCCGGGTGTTTGCTGACGTGCTCGACGTCGGCGTGCCGGGTGACCGCGCGGAAGCCGGGCCCGGTCTCGAAGCCGGGGACCTCGGGTTCCGCAAACCACGGCAGGCCGGGGTCGGCCCGCATCGCCGCGAACGCCTCGAGACGCCGCGCCCAAGGCGCCGCCCAGAACTCACGATCACCGAGATCCACCGTGGAGGCCGTCACCGTTGGCAGGCTGCCAAAAAGCCTCCCGGGTCGCCAGCCGTCGCGCGCCGGACGGCACGTGACGCCCGTGACCCGGCCGGGCGGCTCGGTTGTGCCCCGCCCGGCGGGACGAGAGGATCGCGGCGTGGTGCCGGTTGATCTCGAACGGTTCTGGCCGAGTCGTCGCGTCGACGCGTTCGACGAGTGGTGTCGCTGAGGGGCAGCACCCCGCCGGACACGAGCACGCAGTACCCCCGAGAACACGCACACTGGAGTGAGCACCCCATGACCGACGCGAGCACCGGCTGGTCGTTCGAGACGCAGCAGATCCACGCGGGCGCGAGCCCGGACCCCGCCACCGGGGCGCGGGCCACACCGATCTACCAGACGACGTCCTACGTCTTCCGCGACACCCAGCACGGCGCCGACCTCTTCAGCCTCGCCGAGCCGGGCAACATCTACACGCGGATCATGAACCCGACCCAGGACGTGCTGGAGCAGCGCGTCGCCGCGCTCGAGGGCGGCGTGGCCGCCCTCGCGTTCGCGTCGGGCAGCGCCGCGACCACCGCCGCGATCCTCAACATCGCGCAGGCCGGCGACCACTTCGTGTCGAGCCCGAGCCTCTACGGCGGCACGTACAACCTGTTCCACTACACGCTGCCCAAGATGGGCATCGAGGTCTCGTTCGTCGAGGACCAGGACGACCTCGAGCAGTGGCGCAACGCCGTGCGGCCGAACACCAAGCTGTTCTTCGCCGAGACGATCGCCAACCCGGGCTCGAACGTCCTCGACGTCGCCGGGGTGGCGGGCGTCGCGCACGAGATCGGCGTGCCGCTGGTCGTCGACAACACCGTGCCGACGCCGTTCCTGCTGCGCCCGATCGAGCACGGCGCCGACATCGTCATCCACTCGGCGACGAAGTACCTCGGCGGCCACGGCACGACGATCGCGGGCGTCGTCGTCGATGGCGGGACGTTCGACTTCGGCGCCCACGGTGACCGCTTCCCCGGCTTCACCGAGCCCGACCCGAGCTACAACGGGCTCAAGTACTGGGAGGCCCTCGGCCCGGGCGCGTACGCCGCCAAGCTCCGCGTGCAGCTGCTGCGCGACACCGGCGCGGCCATCAGCCCGTTCAACGCGTTCCTCATCATCCAGGGGATCGAGACGCTCTCGCTGCGCCTCGAGCGCCACGTGCAGAACGCGAAGGCGCTGGCCGAGTGGCTCGAGGCGCGCGACGAGGTCGAGAAGGTCTACTACGCGGGCCTGCCCTCGAGCCCCTGGTACGAGGCCGCGCAGAAGTACCTGCCCCGCGGCGTCGGCGCGATCGTCTCGTTCGACCTGCGCGGTGGCGTCGAGGCCGGGCGCGCGTTCGTCGACGGCACCAGCCTGCACTCGCAGCTGGTCAACATCGGCGACGTCCGCAGCCTCATCGCCCACCCGGCGTCGACGACGCACAGCCAGCTCTCGGAGAACGAGCAGGAGTCCGCGGGCGTCACCCCCGGCCTCGTGCGGCTGGCCGTGGGCATCGAGAACGTCGAGGACCTCAAGGCCGACCTCGAGGCGGGCTTCACCGCGGCCAAGAACCACGTGTGAGCGCCTCCGTGACCGTCCTCCCTCCCGCCACCGGTGCGTGGCGGGAGGGGGACCCGGTCGGTGACCGCCGGTTCGTCGAGATCGGCCCGGTCGTCCTCGAGAGCGGCGAGACCCTCCCGGACGTCCGGGTGGCCTACGAGACGTGGGGCAGGTTCGACGGGTCGAACGCCGTGCTGGTGCTGCACGCGCTCACCGGCGACAGCCACGTCACGGGCGAGGCCGGCCTCGGACAGCCGACGCCGGGCTGGTGGACGGCGCTGGTCGGGCCGGGCCGGGCGGTCGACACCGACCGCTGGTTCGTCGTCGCGCCCAACGTCCTCGGCGGCTGCCAGGGCACGACGGGCCCGTCCAGCCCGTCGCCCGACGGCCGTCCCTGGGGCTCGCGGTTCCCGCGCACGACCGTGCGGGACCAGGTCGCGGTCGAGGCGGCGTTCGCCGACGCGGTGGGCGTCGACCGCTGGGCCGCCGTGCTCGGCGGCTCGATGGGCGGCATGCGGGCGCTGGAGTGGGCCGTCATGTTCCCGCAGCGGGTGGAACGGCTGCTGCTGCTGTGCTCGCCGGCGGCGGCGTCGGCCGACCAGATCGCCTGGGCCTCCCCGCAGCTCGCGGCGATCCGCGACGACCCGGGCTGGCAGGGCGGCGACTACCACGACCGTGAGCGCGGGCAGGGCCCACACCTCGGGCTGGGCATCGCGCGGCGGATCGCGCACAACACCTACCGCACCGCGGAGGAGTACGACACGCGCTTCGCCCGCCGGCCCCAGCCGGGCGAGGACCCGGAGACCGACGGGCGCTACGCGATCGAGAGCTACCTCGACCACCACGCCGAGAAGCTCGTGCACCGCTTCGACGCCGGCAGCTACGTCGAGCTCACCCGGGCGATGAACACCCACGACGTCGCCCGCGGGCGGGGCTCGCTGGCCGAGGCGCTCGGGCGGGTCACGGCCCGGACGGTCGTCGCCGGCTCGGTGTCCGACCGGCTCTACCCCCTGCACCAGCAGGAGGAGCTGGCCTCGCTGATCCCCGACTCGACCCCGGTGCGGCGCATCGAGTCGCCGTACGGGCACGACGCGTTCCTCATCGAGGCGCGCCGGCTGGAGCAGATCCTCGCGGAGCTGCTCTCCCTCTAGCTAGAGCCGTGCCGGCTCGCCGACGACCTCGTGCAGCAGCGCGTGCACGGTCTCGTCGGCGAGCCGGTAGCGCACGACGCGCCCGGCCCGCCGGGTGGCGACGAGCCCCTGGGCGCGCAGTAGCCGCAGCGCCTGCGACGTCGTGGTGTCCTTGAGGCCGGCGGCGACGGCGAGGTCGGACACGCAGATCTCGACGGCGGTGTGGATGCAGAGCAGCAGCGTCAGGCGCGTGGGGTCGGCCAGCAGGGCGAAGCGGGTGACCCAGGCGTGCATGGTGTCCCCGTCGGGCAGCGCGGCGACGGCGTCGCACACCTTGTGGTCCTCGTCGAGCGCGCGGTGGCGCTGCTCGGCGCGGGCCGCGTCCTCCGGCGCGCCGTCCGGGGGCTGGGTGAGGTGCACGCGGCCATCGTGTCATCCTCACCGTCCTTTGGTGGGCCGCCGGGTGGCGGCACGGGAGGAGCAGCGTGACCGGACCGACCGGCCTGGCCGCCCGGCGCGTCACCCCGGACCTCGCGCGGGGGCTGCTGCTCGCGCTCATCGCGGTGGCGAACGCACACCTCTACCTCGTCGAGCGACCCATCGGGTACCGCGGCTACCCGGCCGGGCTGAGCGGCGGCGACGCGGTGCTCGCCGTGGTGCAGATGGTGCTCGTCGACGGGCGCGTCTACCCGCTGTTCGCCGCGCTCGTCGGCTACGGGCTCGCCCGCCTCGCCGACCGCGCGCCCGACGCCGTCCTGCGCCGCCGCGGCCTGGTGCTCATCGGCATCGGGGCGCTGCACGGGATCCTGCTCTTCCCCGGTGACATCATCGGCGCCTACGGCGTGGTGGTGCTGCTCATCGCGCCGGCCGTCGCCGGGTCCGGGCTCGGCGCGGCGTCGTCGCGGGGCCTGCTCGCGACGGCCGCCGCGATCGGCGCGTTCGGGATCTTCCTGTCGAGCGGGCAGGGCACGCCGCAGGGCGTGCCGACCGTGCCGTCGGTGGCGGCGCCGACGGTCGGGGCGTTCCTCGCCGGACACCCCGAGGAGTGGCTGACGACGACGCTGGTCTCCGCGCTGCTCACCGCGCCGGCGGTGCTCGTGGGCGTGGTGATCGCGCGCAGTGGCACGCTCGACGACCCGGCCCCGCACCGCGGGCGGCTGGGGCTGTGGGCGGGCGCGGGCCTGCTGGGCTCGGTGGTGCTCGGCCTGCCGCTGGCGCTGGCCGTCGTCGGCGTGTGGGTGCCCGGGCCGGCGATCGGTGCCCTCGTGGGCGCGGCGCACACCGCGGGCGGCTACGCCGGGGCGCTCGGCCTGCTCGGGGTGATGGGCCTGCTCGGCAGCGTGCGCTGGCCCGGGCGGGACCTCGTCGCCGCGGCCGGCACGTGGTCGATGACGCTCTACCTCTCGCAGTCGGTGGTGTTCGTGGCGGTGTTCGCGACGATCGCGGGCGGCGTCGGATCGAGCGCGAGCCTCACCGCGGCCACCGTCGTCGGGCTGCTGACCTGGCTCGCCGGGGTGCTCGTCGCGGGTCCGCTCGCCCGCGCCGGCCACCGGGGGCCCGCGGAGCTCGTCGTCCGGCGCTTCACGTACGGACGAGCACGGAGCACTGGGCCGACCGGGTGATGCTCACCGCCCCCCTGGTCGGACCCGGTCACACTGGGCGACCCCGTGCGACGTCGAGCCGCGCGGAGAACAGGAGCGCAGAGGAGACCACCATGCCCGCGATCGAGCACCGCACCATGAGCGAGCCCGACGAGACGCGCACGCCGGAGAAGACAACCCTCGAGGTCGTCGCGCTCGGCGGCGCGTCGGTCGCCCGGCTCACCCTGCAGCCCGGGTGGCGCTGGTCGGAGTGCATCAAGCCGGTCGTCGGCGGCACGAGCTGCCAGGCCGCGCACCTCGGGTACCTGGTGGCGGGGCGGATGCACGTGGTCGCCGACGACGGCACGGAGGCGGACCTCGCCGCGGGGGAGACCTACCGCCTCGAACCGGGCCACGACGCGTGGGTCGTCGGGGACGAGCCCGTCATCGGCCTGGAGTTCGAGACCAAGACGGCCGAGACCTACGCCCGCAGCTGACTCACGACGGCGGGGCGCCCGGGAAGTCGATGGCGCTGTTGATCAGCGGGAGCTCGCCGGACCGCGGGCCCGACCGGTCGGTCACGACGGTCTCGGGCGTCACGGTGCCGACGTAGGTCATCGTGTCGATCGTGAACGGGATGTTGGTCGCCGTGAGCGCCTGCGGCGAGTCCATGAGCTGGAAGTGCAGGTGGGACTCGCTGGTGTTGCCCGAGTTGCCGGTCCGGGCGATCTCCTGGCCCCGCCGGACGCGGTCGCCCACGCGGACCTGCGGCGACCCCGTCTCCAGGTGCGCGTAGAAGGCGAACACGCCGTTGCCGAGGTCGAGCACGATCCGGTTCCCGCCCAGGTCGTTCGCCGGCAGCGTCAGGAACTGGTGGGGCGGCGCCTCGGGCAGGTCGCCGACGACCGCGACGACGGTCGCGTCGGCGACGGCGAGCACGGGCTGGTCGAACGTGAAGTAGTCCTCGTTGCGGGTCGGGTCGCCGCGGAAGGTGGCCTGGACGCCGTTCGCGAGGTCGGCGATCGGTCGGGCGGCGAGGTCGAAGCGCGACCAGTCGACCGCGTAGCGCTCGGCGCCGTTGATCCGCCCGGCCAGCGGCACCAGCGCGCCGCGGTGCGGGGAGAGCTCGCAGCAGGCGTTGACGGCGACCCAGTCCGGTCCGGTCAGCGGTGGCCCGACCGACACGGGAGGACGGCCGTCGACCCGCACGGGCAGGCGCGTGACCTGCTCGCTGGTCGCCGGGAAGTTCTCCGCGAACGTCGCCTGCCCGGGCGGCAGTGGCCCGAAGGTCGCCCGGACCCGGTGCACCATCGCGGCCGGGACCGCCTCGGGCGTGTCGTAGACGTCGTCGAGGACCAGCAGCGCCGTGCGGCCGCCGGGGATCTCGGTCACCGGCGCGGGCGGGAGGGTGTAGTCCCCGACGAGCAGCGACCGCGCCGTCACCTCCGGGCCCGCGACGGCGGCCACGACACGGCCGTCGGGGCCGTCGGCGAGGGACTCGACCGACGTCAGCGTCGCGGCCCGGGGGCCGGCGTTGAGCACCTGCAGCTCGTAGACGACGTGCAGGCGACCGTCGGTACCGCGCACCGGGGCCGGCGGCTGGTCGAGCAACGGTGTGATCACCAGCGGCAGGAACGTCGCCGGGTCCTGCGGCGCGGGGCCCGACGCCACGGGGGGCGGCGGCGCCCCCGTGCCGCACCCCGCGAGCGCGACGGCCGTCGCGAGGACGAGGGCGGCGAGTCGGGCGCGGGGCATGCCGGCTCCTGGGGGATTCGCGGGCGGGAGAGGAGAACGCTAGGCAGCGCGGAGGCTCCTGGGCATGGACCTGGGTCCAGTACCGCACCTGGGCTCGACCCCGGGTCGGTCGCGTGCCACCGTTCCCGGGTGATCACCGGGGGGCGGCCGAGCGCAGCGACCCGCACGCTGCGCCTCGCCCTGGTCGCCCTCGTCGGCGCGGTCGTGCTCGGCGCGGCGATCGAGATGGTGCTGCTCGTCGGCAGCCCGGAGGGGCCGTACGGCGTGCTCGTGCTGCTCCCGCTCACGGGCGTCGTGTACGCCGGGGTCGGCGCGGTCGCGTGGGCGCGGCGCCCGAGCAACCGGACCGGCGCGATCCTCGTCGCCGGCGGCCTCGCGTGGCTCGCCGCGGCGCTCGTCAACACCCTCGTCCCGCTGCTGATCGCCGTCGGCCAGATCACGGCCTGGATCCCGATCGCGATCGTCCTGCACGCCCTGCTCGCGTTCCCGTCCGGGCGGCTCGGCGCCCGCGGCCCGCGCGTGGTGGCGGCGGCCGGCTATCTCGTGGCGATCCTGCCGCAGCCCGCGCGCTACGCGGCCACGCCCCTCGAGCCGCCCTACGACCCGCTGTTCGTCGCCGACCGGCCGGCGGTCGCCACGGCGGCGACCCTGGCCCAGACCGTGGCGGCGACCGTCCTGCTCGCCGTCGTGGCCGCCGTGCTCGTGCGGCGCCTGGCCGTCGCCGACCGCGACCGGCGGCGGGCCCTGCTGCCGGTCTACGCCTACGGGGCGGTGGCGGTGCTGGGCATCTCGGTGCTCAGCGCGCTCACCCGCTACGCCGGCGCCGACCCGCTGCTCGCCCCGGTGCTGCAGCTCCTGTGGCAGTCCGGGGTGCCCGTGGCGTTCACGGCGGCGATGTTGCGGGGCGGGTTCGCGCGCACCGGCGAGCTGGAGGAGCTGGCGGCCTGGCTCGCCGGCCCCGCCCGCGAGGGCGACCTGCGCGGCGCGCTCGCCCGCGCGCTCGGCGACGCCTCGCTGACGCTGGCGTTCCGCGTGGAGCGTCCCGAGGGGACGGCGGGGGAGTGGGTCGACGAGTCCGGGACGCCGGTGGTGCTCCCCGCCCCCGACGCGGACCGGACCGCGGAACCGGTGGTGCTGGGGGAGCGGGAGGTCGCCGTCGTGATCCACGACCGGGCGTTGCTGCCCGACCCCGAGCCGGTGCGGGCCGCCGGCCGGATCGTCGCGCTCGCGGCCGACCGCGAGCGGCTCACCGCTGAGGTGCTGGCCAGCCGCGACGAGCTGCGGGCGTCGCGGGCCCGGCTGGTCGCCGCGGAGGACGACGAGCGACGGCGGCTCGCGCGCGACCTGCACGACCGCCTGCAGAGCCGGCTGGTGCTGCTCGCCGTCACCGCCTCGGACGCCTCGGTCGCCGACGCAGGGTCGCTGGCCGCGGTGCGCCGGGGCATCGAGGACGCCGTGACCGAGCTGCGCGACCTCGTCGCCGGCGTGCTGCCGGCGCTGCTGATCGAGCGCGGGCTCGTCGCCGCGGTCGAGGACCTCGGCGAGCGCAGCCCCGTGCCGCTCGTGCTGTCGGCCGGTCCGGGCGCCGACGACGGACTGCCCCCGGCGGTGGAGAGCACCGCGTACCACGTGGTCGTCGAGGCGGTCACCAACGCGGTGAAGCACGCCGGGGCGACGACGGTCGCCGTCGACGTGACGCGGGTCGGCGACCGGCTGCGGGTGGAGATCGCCGACGACGGCGTCGGCGGCGCCCGGGCGGGGACGGGCGCCGGGCTGCGGGGCATGGCCGACCGGGCCGGCGCGCTCGGCGGCACGATCGCCCTCGACAGCGACGAGGGCCGGGGCACCCGGATGGTCCTGGAGGTGCCGTGCGGGTCGTGATCGGCGAGGACGAGGCGCTGCTGCGCGAGGGCCTCGTCCTGGTCCTCGAGCGCGCCGGGATCGAGGTGGCGGGCAGCGCGTCGGACGCCGACGAGGTGGTCGGGCTCGTCGCCGAGCACCGGCCCGACGTGCTGGTCACCGACATCCGCATGCCCCCCACGAACAGCGACGACGGGCTGCGCGCCGCGGTGCGCGTCCGGACCGAGGCGCCGGGGACCGGCGTCGTGGTCCTGTCCCAGCACGTCCAGCGTCGCTACGCCCTGGAGCTCCTCGGCGATCGGGCCGCGGGCGTCGGCTACCTGCTCAAGTACCGCATCGCGGACGGCGAGGCGTTCTGCGACGACCTGCGCCGCGTGGCCGCCGGGGGCACCGCGCTCGACCCCGAGGTGGTGCGGACGATGATGACGCGCCGCGACGACGCCATCGAGGGGCTGGGTCCCCGGCGCCGCCAGGTGCTCGCGCTCATCGCCGAGGGGCGCACGAACAGCGGGATCGCGCGCCGCCTCTCGATCACCGAGAAGGCGGTCGTGGCCCACTCGTCGGGCATCTACGACGCGCTCGGCCTGCACGCCACCGACGACGACCACCGCCGCGTCGTGGCCGTCGTCCGTTACCTCACCCGGACCACGCTCACCTAGGGTCGGCGCGATGACGTTGCCCGAGCTGCCGCCGCCGGTGCGGTGGTGGGGGCACCCGCTGGGCGAGGCGCGGGTGCACCTCGAGCTCGCGCGCCTGCTGGTCAGCGACACCTGGCGCGGCGCCGGCGTGCCCCACGGCGACGGCGCCCCGGTGCTGCTCGTGCCCGGCTTCCTCGCGGGCGACCTCACGCTCGCCGCCCTCCATGACTGGCTGCGCCGCGTCGGCCACCGCTCCTACCGCTCCGGCATCACCTGGAACGTCGACTGCTCCGAGGCCGCCGTGCGGCGCCTCGACCGCCGCCTCGCCGAGGTCGCCGACCGCGCCGGTGAGCCCGTCACGCTGATCGGCCACAGCCGCGGCGGCCTGTTCGCCCGCGCGCTCGCCGCCCGCAGCCCCGACCGGGTCCGCCGGGTGGTCACGCTCGGCAGCCCGCTCGCGTCCCAGCTCGACGCCTCGGTGCTCACGCTCGCCGCGGTCGGCGGCGCGCGGGTCGCGCAGAACCTCGTGCGCCCGCACCGCCCGCACTGCCTGACCGTGCGGTGCCCCTGCCCGTTCTCCGACGACCTGCGCGCGCCCGCCGCGCCCCCGCTGGTCTCGATCTGGAGCCGCCAGGACGGGATCGTGCGCCCCTCGGCCTGCCGGCCCGACGACGCCGAGGCCCTCGAGGTGCGCGGCAGCCACATCGGGCTGGCCGTGAACGTCGCCGTCTACCGCCACCTGGCCGAGGTCCTCGTGCGACCCTGACCACCGTTTGGGCCACCGGGCGGCGGGGCACGATGCCCGCATGGCTGCGTGGACCCCCGCCGACATCGGCGACCAGTCCGGTCGGACGTTCGTCGTCACCGGATCGAACTCGGGCATCGGCCTGGAGGCCGCCCGCGAGCTGGTGCGCGCCGGCGCCCACGTCGTCCTCGCCGTGCGCGACACCGAGAAGGGCGAGCAGGCCGCCGCCGACATCGCCAGCCGCGGCAGCACCGAGGTCCGCCGGCTCGACCTCGCCGACCTGTCCTCCGTGCGGGCCTTCGTCGCCGACTGGGAGGGCCCGGTCGACGTCCTGATCAACAACGCCGGCCTCATGGCGATCCCCGAGCGGCGCACGGTCGACGGCTTCGAGATGCAGGTCGGCACCAACTTCCTCGGCCACTTCGCCCTCACGGGCCTGCTGCTCGACGTCGTCACCGACCGCGTGGTGACGCTCTCCAGCGCGGTGCACCGCCTGGGCAGCATCGACCTGACCGACCTCAACTGGCGCCGGCGGCGCTACCAGCGCTGGCTCGCGTACGGCCAGTCGAAGCTCGCCGACCTCATGTTCGCCTACGAGCTCGAGCACCGGTTCGTCGCGGCCGGCTCGCCGCTGCGGTCGATGGCCGCCCACCCCGGCTACAGCGCCACCAACCTGCAGGGCCGCACCGAGTCGGTGCAGGACCTCGCGATGGGTCTGATGAACAAGGTCATCGCGCAGGGCCCGGCGATGGGCGCGCAGCCCACGCTCTACGCCGCGACGATGCCCGACCTGCCCGGCGGCACCTACATCGGCCCGAGCGGCTTCCAGGAGATCGGCGGCCCGCCGGTGCCGGTCGGCTCGACGGTCGCGTCGCACGACCGCGAGGTGCAGGCCGGGCTGTGGGACCTCGCCGTCGAGCTCACCGGCGTGACCCCGCACATCCGCGCGGGCGCTCGGTCCTGAGCGCCGAGGGCCCGCTGGAGCAGCTGCGGCGCTGCGTCGCGGAGGGCCTGCCGCTCGCGCCGGTGCACGCCGCCGTCGGCGCGCGCCTGACCGCGATCGAGCCCGGCCGGGCCGATGCGGTCATGCCGGGTGCGGACGGTGAGCCGGACGCGGCCCTGGAGCCGGCGCTCTGGCTGCTCGCCGACTTCGTCTCCGGCCTCGCCGTCACCGGCACCCTGGGCGCGGGGGAGCGGATCACGACGTTGCGGCTGACGCTGCACGTCCTGCGCCGGGACCCGGCTCCCGGGCCGCTGCGCGCCGCCGGGTGCCTCGACGAGCGCGCCCCCGACGTCGCGCTGAGCACGGCGGAGATCGCCGACGCCGCCGGCCGCACGATCGCCCGCGCCCACGGGCGCAACGCCGTGCTCGCCGACGAGGTCGCCACCCGCACCCGCCCGGGCGCCGCGCCGCCCTGGTCCGACCCGCCCCGGTCGGCCGCCGGGCTCGTCACCGACAGGGCCGCGCCCGACCCGCTGGCCGTGAACTACGCCGGGGTCGTGCAGGGCGGCGTGCTCGCCTCGCTTCCCGCCCGCGCGCTCGCCGACGTCCTCGGCGGGCCACCCGACGAGGCGAGCGCGACGTTCCTGCGCGCGGTGCCCGCGGACGGGCGCGCCGTGCACACGGCCACCGAGGTCGAGCACGGCGGGCGGCGCCTGCGCAGCGGCCGGGCCGTGCTGTGCGACAACCGCGACCGCACGGTGCTGACGCTGTCCGGTCTGCGCTACGTCGCGGGCACCTGAGTCGCCTCGGCGGCGGCGCGGCGGGCCTCGCCCGCCCGACGGGCCCGCATCGCCCACACGAACGTCGCCACCGCCAGCAGCCCGATGACCACCGGCGGCACCACGGCGTTGACCACCACCATCGTCGCCACCGGCAGCCGGTAGGTCAGCACGGCGCGCACCACGGCCTCGACGACGAACGTGAGGCCCCACATCAGCGTCAGCCCGCGCTGGGTGCGGCGGAAGCCCGGGTAGGCCCACAGCCCGTTCCACCAGGCGACCCGCTCCGGGTCCCCGTTCGTGGCGAAGCGCCGCCCGAACAGGAACATCAGCGGCCGCGACGTCGGCACCGTCACGAGCATGACCAGCCCGAAC
Organism: Actinomycetospora chlora; assembly: GCF_039542135.1. Lineage (NCBI taxonomy): Bacteria > Bacillati > Actinomycetota > Actinomycetes > Pseudonocardiales > Pseudonocardiaceae > Actinomycetospora > Actinomycetospora chlora. The sequence continues at coordinate 26,036 of NZ_BAABHO010000015.1, read as the reverse complement.
AGCCCCGTCACGGCCGACTCCTTGAGCAGCAGCAGCCGGGGGTCGTCGAAGAACAGCGCGGTGACCACCCCGAGCGCGAGGAAGATCAGTACGACGACGCTGAACTCGTCGACGCGCCGCCGCCACACCGCGGTGATCGCCAGCTCCAGTGCCGGGCCGATCGAGCCGAGCAGCAGGGCGGGCACCTCGCCGATCCCGTGACCGGTGGCCACGTCGTAGACGACCACGGGGAAGGCGATGCTGAGCAGCAGCGTCAGGACCCAGGGCAGGATCTTGCCGAACACTGGACCCCCAGAAGATGTGACGGAACACTGCACGACCGTGAGCGGGAGCGTAGCGCGTCGCAGTCCGACGGTGGGGCTCGTCGCGTACCTGTTCGCGATCTCGGGCCGCGACGAGCTGCCCGGTCCCGCCCTGGTGGAGCTCCTCGGCGAGCTCGGGCTGACCCCGGCCGCGGCCCGCCAGCTGTTCGTCCGGATGCGGGCCGCCGGGCAGCTCGCCGGGCACCGCTCCGGCCGCCGCACGGCCTACCGCCTGGCCGGGCCCGTCGCCCGGCAGGTGGCGGCGCTGTCGGGCCCGCCGCCGGCGGCGAGCTGGGACGGGCGGTTCCACGCGCTGCTCCACCACGTGCCCGAGCGCGAGCGCGCCGTCCGCGACCGGCTGCGCCGCGTCGCCGGCCTGCTCGGCTACGGCCCCCTGCAGCCCGGCGTGCTCATCGCCCTGCACGACCGGCGGGACGACGTCGACGCCGCGCTGGGCCCGCTGCCGGGCGGTGCCGTCGTGCGCCACACCCGCCTCGAGCTCGACGCCGCGGACGCCGCCGAGGCGGCGTCGACGGCGTGGGAGCTGCCCGCGCTGGCCGCCGACCTGCGCGCCCACCACGTCCCGATCCGGGCCGCGCTCGCCGAACCCGGCGACCCGCCCGCCACCCCCGGCACGCTGCGCCGGCTCGCGGCGCTGACCAACCAGACGAACGTCGACCTCCTGCGCGACCCCGGTCTCCCGCTGGCCCTGCAGCCGCCCGACTGGCCCGCCGACGCCCTGCGCCGGGACCTCGGGGCCCTCGCCGGGCGCTGGCTCGGGCCGGTCCGTGCCTTCGTCGCGGCGCGGGTCGCGGCGCACGGCGGGTGACGAGGCTCCCTCCGCGACGCGCGGCCGGGCGTGATGGGGTGTCGCGGTGAGCGTGACGGTGGTCGGCGTCGGCGCCGACGGCTGGCCCGGGCTGGGCGAGCCGGCCCGGCGCGCGCTCGAGGCGGCCGACGTCGTCCTCGGCGCCCCGCGCCAGCTCGCGCTGCTGCCCGCGCTGCCCGCCGAGCACGTCACGTGGCCCACGCCGCTGGTGCCCGCGCTGCCGGGGCTGCTCGCCGAGCACGGCCGGCGCGCGCTGGTGGTGCTGGCCAGCGGCGACCCGACGTTCTACGGCATCGGCTCGCGGGTGCTCGCCCACGCGCCGGACGCGACGGTGCTGCCCGCGCCGTCGTCGGCCGCGCTGGCCTGCGCGCGGCTGGGGTGGGCGGCACAGGACGTCGACGTCCTCTCGACGGTGGGCCGCCCGCTCGAGGCCGTGCGCGCCGCGCTCGCCCCGCGGCGCCGGCTGCTGGTGCTCGTCCCGGACGGTGACGCGCCCGCGGCGCTGGCGGCCGCGCTCACGGCCTGGGGGTACGGCGACGCCGGCCTGAGCGTGCTCGCGTCGCTCGGCGCGCCGGGGGAGAGCCGCGCCGACGGGCGGGCCGCGACCTGGGACCACCCGCCCGGCGACCCCCTGGCCGTCGTCGCCGTCACCTGCCCCGACGCGCCCGGCGACCCGCTGCTCGGCCGCGCGCCCGGCCTGCCCGACGACGCCTACGACCACGACGGCCAGCTGACGAAGGCCGAGGTCAGGGCGCTGACGGTCGCGGCGCTGCGCCCGGCGCCGGGCGCGCTGCTCTGGGACGTCGGCGGCGGGGCGGGCAGCGTCGGCGTCGAGTGGATGCGCCACCACCCCGCGTGCCGGGCGGTCAGCGTCGAGGTGCGGGAGGACCGCGCGAAGCGCATCGCCGCCAACGCCGCGACCCTCGGGGTACCGGGGCTGCGGGTCGTCGTCGGGCGGGCGCCGGAGGCCCTCGACGGACTGGAGGCGCCCGACGCCGTGTTCGTCGGCGGGGGCGTGTCCACCCCCGGCCTGCTCGAGGGCGTGTGGGACGCGCTGCGTCCCGGCGGGCGGCTCGTCGTCAACACCGTCACCGTCGAGGGCGAGGCCGTCCTCGCCGCGTTCCGTGCTGCGCACGGGGGCGCGATGCGCCGGATCGGCGTCGAGCGCGTCGCACCGGTCGGGCGGTTCGGCGGCTGGCGTGCCCTCGCGTCCGTCACCCAGCTCATCCACCGGAGGGACCCGTGACCGTCCGCTTCGTCGGTGCCGGCCCCGGCGCCCCCGACCTCATCACCGTCCGCGGGCTGCGCGTGCTCGCGACCAGCCCCGTCTGCCTCTACGCCGGCTCCCTGGTGCCCGAGGAGCTGCTGGGGCAGTGCCCGCCGCACGCGCGGAAGATCGACACGGCGCGGATGACGCTCGACGAGATCACCGCGTCGCTGGTGGAGGCCCACGAGGCGGGCCAGGACGTCGCGCGCCTGTGCTCGGGCGACCCGGCGGTGTTCTCGGCGGTCGCCGAGCAGACCCGCCGCCTCGACAGCGCCGGCGTGCCCTGGGAGATCGTGCCCGGGGTGCCGGCGTTCGCCGCGGCGGCGGCCGCGCTGCGCACCGAGCTGACGGTGCCCGGCGTCGGGCAGTCGGTGGTGCTCACCCGCGACGCCGCCAACGCGACCCCGATGCCGGCGGGGGAGTCGCTCGACGTCTGGGCCGCGGCGGGCGGGACGCTCGTGCTGCACCTGGCGGTGCAGCGCTGCGCGGACGTGGTGGCGGCGTTGCTGCGGCACCGCTCGCCGTCCGAGCCCGTGGCCGTCGTCGCGCGGGCGTCCCGCGACGACGAGGTGGTGCTGCGCGGCACGCTCGCCGACATCGCCGCGCGGGTCGAGGAGGCGGGGGTGCGCCGGACGGCGGTGATCGTCGTCGGGCCGGTGGTCGGCGTCGCCGAGGGGGGCGAGTCGCACCTGTACTCCGCGGCGCGCGCCCGGCCGTGAGCGGGCCCGTGCCGAGCGAGGGGCACGCTCGTTCGGATAGACGGGCGGGGGGCGCCCCTCGCCGGATCGGCGCGGTGGCGTGACGCGCCGGGTGCTCGTGCTCGGCGGGACCGCCGAGGCACGGGAGCTGGCCACCGTGCTCGCCGACCGTGGCCACGCGGTGACGACCTCGCTCGCCGGCCGCACGCGCCACCCGCGGCTGCCGGCGGGCGAGGTCCGGACCGGCGGGTTCGGCGGCGTCGAGGGGCTGGCCGCGGCGCTGGGCGACGTCGACGTGCTCGTCGACGCGACCCACCCGTTCGCCGCGCGGATGACCGAGCACGCCGTGGCGGCCGCCGGCCGGGCCGGCGTGCCCCTGCTCGTGCTGCGCCGCCCGGGCTGGACCGCCGGGCCGGGCGACCGCTGGACCCGCGTGCCGTCGCTGGACGCCGCCGCCGCCGCGATCCCGGGCGGCGCCCGCGTGCTGCTCGCGACCGGGCGCCAGGGGGTCGGCGCGTTCGTCGAGGTCGACGCGTGGTTCCTCGTGCGCGCCATCGAGCCGCCCGACGTGCTGCCCCCGCGTGCCGAGCTCGTCCTCGCCCGCGGCCCGTTCGCCCTCGACGACGAGCGGGCGCTGCTCGACCGCCACGCGATCACGCTCGTCGTGGCCAAGGACTCCGGCGGGGCGACCGAGGCCAAGCTCGTCGCGGCCCGCGAGCGCGACCTGCCCGTGCTGCTCGTCGACCGCCCGCCCCTGCCCGAGGGCGTCGACGCCGTCGCGACCGTGGACGAGGTGCTCGCGCGCCTGTGATCGAAGTACCGATACGGACACTGAGTGTCCGCGACGGCACGTCGCTGACGGTCCCCTAGAACGCCAGCCCCACCGCGAGGAGCGCGGCGACGACGAGGAGGAGCACGAGGTCGCGGCGGCCCGGGCGCTGGTCGGGGCCGGCGATGGCGCCCAGGCCCCCGCGGGCGGTGATCGCCTCGCCGGTCTCGGCGGCACGGCGGGTGGCCATGGCGCAGGCGAGCATCGCGGTGCGCACGGCCTGGCGGACCTGCTCGCGCAGCGGCGTCATCGCCCGGCCCACGACGCGGCGCTGGCCCAGGAGCTGCCACGACGTGCGGCCCTCGGCGAGCAGCAGCGGCACCACGCGCAGCCCGAGCGCGATGGCCGTGGCGGGCGTCCGCAGCGGCACGCGCACCCGGGCGGCGAGCCGCACCAGACGCTCGAGCAGCGGCGGGAACGCCCCGAGCGGCGTCGTCGCGACCAGCAGGGCCGCGCCCAGGATCGACACGAGCGTGGTGCCCAGGAACAGCACGACGATCTGCAGCCCGCCCAGGCTCAGCTCGACGCCGCCGACGGTCACCAGCGGCGGGCGGACGCTGATCGTCGACAGCACGATCGCGGGCAGCCAGATCAGCAGCCAGCGCGGCGGGCGGGGGATCGCCCCGCGGGGCAGTCGGGCCGCGACCGCGCCGACGACGAGCACCGCGGCCGCGGCGCCCAGGGTCGGCCAGGTCGGGTCGATGAACAGCGCCAGCGCCGTGGCGATGAGCGCGGCGATCTTCGTGCCCGCCCACGCCCGGTGCAGCGGCGACGGGCCCGGCAGCGTCCGCACGGCCCCCGTCGCGCCCCGTCCCCGCCGCTCGGGCCCGGTGTCCTCCGCGGACGCCCCGACGTACCCGGGCGGCCCGTGCACCGTGCCGTCCTCGACGTGCAGCACGGCGTCGCCGAGGTCGGCGACCGGCGCGGTGTCGTGGGTGACGACCACCAGCGTCGTCCCCGCGGCCCGCGCCGCGGCCAGGGCGTCGTGCACGGCGCGGGCGGCCTCGGCGTCCAGGCCCGCGAGCGGCTCGTCGAGCACCAGCACCCGCGGCCCGGCGCCGAGCAGCCCCGCGAGCAGTACCCGGCGCTGCTCGCCGCCGGAGAGCTCGTCGACGTTGCGGTCGCGGTAGACGGCCGGGGTGAGGCCCAGTGCGGCGAGGGTGGTGTCGGCGGTGCGCGGCCCGACGCCCGCGGCGTCCTCGACCTCCTCGCCGACGGTCGGGCGCAGGAGCGCGGGCCGGGCGTGCTGGACCGCGAGCAGCGCGCCGTCGCGCCCGTTGCGCAGCGGGGCGCCGTCGAGCGTGGCGGTGCCGCGGGCCGGGGTGGTGAGCCCGGCGAGCACCCACGCGAGGCTGGTCTTGCCGGCGCCGTTGGGACCGGTCACGAGCACCGTGCGCCCGGCCGGGATGCGCAGGTCCACCCCGGCGAGCACCGGGCGGCGCCACGGCGTGCCGGCGTCGTGGACGACGTCCACCCCGCGCAGTCGCAGCGCGCCGCCGGCCGGCGGGCGGGGCGGCCCCCACGGGACGCCGGGCGCGGGCGGCGGGGCCGGCGTCCCGGGCAGGGCGAGGACGTCGTCGGCGGTGCCCGGGTCGTGGTGGGTGATGTGCAGGACCGCGACGCGCTCGGCGCGGGTGAGGCTGCGCAGCAGGTCGGTGACCTCGGTGCGGCCCTCCGGGTCGAGCATCGCGGTGCTCTCGTCGCTGACGACCACCGCGGGCCGGCGCGCGAGCAGCGCGGCCACCGCGAGGCGCTGCAGCTCGCCGCCCGACAGCGTCGCGGTCTCGCGGTCGCCGGCGCCGGCGAGGCCGACGCGCGCGAGCAGCTCGTCCACCGGTACCGGGTGGCCCGACGGCAGCCCCCAGCGCAGGTCGTCCGCGACGCGGACGCCGAGCACCTGGCTGTCGGGGCGCTGGAACACCATCCCCGTCCCGCCCACGACGCCGAGCCCCGCGTCGCCGGGGCGCTCGACCGTCCCCGCCGGCGGCTCCCGGCCCGCGACGACCCGCCCGAGCGTCGACTTCCCGGCCCCGTTCGGGCCGGTCACGACCACGAACCGCCCGGCGTCGAGGTCGAGGTCCACGGGCGCCCCGGAGGGCATCGTGACGCCGCGCAGGTGCAGCGGCAGCGGGGCGACGTCGGCGCCGGGGCGTGCGGCGGGCAGGCGGCCGGCGAGGTCGGTGGGCAGCAGCCGGCGCACCGCACGCAGGGGCCCGCGCAGCACGAGCGCGGCGAGCGCGACGCCGATCAGCGAGCTGACCGCGGCCAGGGCCGGCAGCGTGACCCACCAGTAGTCGGTGATCGCGCCGACCACCCGGTCACCCCCGGCCGCCACCCCGGGCGCGGCACCGCGCAGCAGGCGGGCCATCCCGCCCCACGACGTCCGCAGCTGGTCGAGCACGAGCTCGCGGTAGTCGGCGAACAGCGACAGCAGCACCACGCCGACCAGTGACGTCGGCAGCGCCAGGGTGACCACGCCGGTCAGCGCGCTGCGGACCGTCGACCAGCCCCGCCGCGTCGCCACGCCGAGCAGCCAGCCGAGCGAGGCCGCCGAGCCCGCCGTGGTGGCCGGCCCGGCGCCGCCGACGAGGAAGGCCACCACCACCGCGACGAGCAGCCCGATCGGCGCGACCCGTCCGGGGCGCCGCGACGCGAGCACGGCCAGCGGGAACGCGGCGATGACCACGCCGAGCGGGCCGATGGGGAAGAGGCGGGTCAGCACGCACACGACGGCGACGAGGTCGCCGAGGGCGGCGGCCTCGGCGAGCTCGACCGCGTCGAGGGGCCGGCGCGGAGGCGACCGGCGGAAACGCCGCACGCGTCGAGTATCCGTCACGAACCATCCGTGCGTTGACGCTGACGAAAGCAATCGCTAACGTTAGCAACGAACCACACACCACCAGGAGGTCGGAATGGGTCAGCCGGTCGCGTTCTTCGAGATCACCAGTACCGCGCCGGAGAAGGTCCGGGCGTTCTACACCGGGCTGTTCGGCTGGTCGGCGGAGCCCGACCCGGCGATGGACGGCTACGCGATGGTCGACACCGGCGCCGGGCCGGACGCCATCGGCGGGGGCATCGGGCCGTCGCAGGCGCCGGGCGACACCGGCGTGAAGATCTACGTGCGGGTCGACGACCTCGAGAAGGAGCTGGCCCGGGCGGGCGAGCTCGGCGCCCCCACCCTCGCGCCCCCGATGGACCTGCCCGAGGGCTACGGGCGCATCGCCGTCGTCGCCGACCCCGACGGGAACCCCGTCGGGCTCTGGGCATGATCCGCGAGCGCCGCGCCCTCACGCTGCTGTGGGGCGCGGCGCTCGACCACGCCCGCCGTCTCGTCCCCACCGTGCCCACCACCGCCGTCCCCCGAGGAGCCCCCGTGAGCCGCGTCCTGTTCCAGGTCGTCCACTACCCGAAGCCCGAGTACCGCGACGACATGCTCGCGGCCATGAACACCATCCGCGAGACGTCGGCGCGCATCGCCGGGCTCGACGAGATCGGGGCGTTCGAGGAGCCCGACCGCTCGCGCATCGTCGCGATCTCGGTGTGGGCGTCGCCCGAGGCTCTGCAGACCGGCGCCGCCGAGCTCTTCGCCTCGATCGCCGACCTCCCCTTCGACGTGTGGGAGACGCGCCCGTCGGAAGCCGCGACGCTGACCCAGGTGGCCTGAGACCCTCATCCGTGTGAGCGACGGTGACGCGCGCTGGCTCTGCCTCGGCGGGCTGCAGCACAGCTGGGTCGTGACGGGCTGGGACACGCGCAACGAGTCCATGTCGGCCTACGAGCTGTTCTGCGCGACCTGCGGACGGCTGGTCGGGCGCGGGGAGGACGAGCAGACCTGGAGCTGGGTCCCGCTCGACACCGACTGAGCTAGCCGTGCCGCCGCGGCGTGTAGACGGTGCCGGCGGCGGGCCAGCGCGTGCTCGACGACCCGACGATGAGCAGCGTGCGCATGTCGACCTCGCCGGGGTCGAGGTCGGCCAGGCGCACGATGCGCACCGACTCCTCGGGCCCGTCCACGTCGCGCCCGACCACCACCGGCGTCGACGGGTCGCGGTACTTGAGCAGCACCTCGCGGGCCGCCTCGACCTGCCAGGTCCGCGACCGCGAGCCCGGGTTGTAGAGGGCGAGCGCCATGTCGGCGTCGGCCACCGCGGCCAGGCGGCGCTCGACGACGTCCCACGGCTTGAGGCGGTCGGACAGCGAGATCATCGCGTAGTCGTGGCCCAGCGGGGCGCCGACGCGGGCCGCGACGGCCTGGGCCGCCGACACCCCGGGCACGACCCGCACCGGGACGTCCTCGTAGCCGTCCGCGGCCACCTCGACGACGGCCGAGGCCATGGCGAACACCCCGGGGTCGCCGGACGACACGACGGCCACCCGCCGCCCGCCGCGGGCCAGGTCGAGCGCGAAGGCGGCGCGCTCGGACTCGACCTTGTTGTCCGAGGGGTGCACGCGCTGGCGGGGATTGGGCGGGACCCGGGCGGTGTAGGTCGCGTAGCCGACGACGTCGTCGGCCACCGCGAGCGCGGCGGCGGCCTCGGGGGTCAGCCGGTCGCGGGCGCCGGGGCCGAGCCCGACGACGACCACCTCGCCCGGGTGTCCGTCCAGGGCCGCGGCGGTCTCCGCGCGGGCGGTCGGGGTGGTGTCGGCGTGCACCCGCGACGGCACGACGCCGACCGAGAAGTAGGGCACCTCGGCCGGGTCGACGTCGGCGAGCGGCGCGAGGCGCTCGCGGTCGGTGGAGGCCCGCTCGACGTAGAAGGCCTCGTCGAGGCGCCCCGACGTCGCGAGCGCGGCGCGCACGCCGGTGAACGTGCGCCCGAGCTTCATCACCGCGGCGGCGTCGGTGTCGGCGAGGCGCGCGGCGAGCTCGTCGGGCGGCAGGGTGCCGGGCAGCACCGTCAGCACCTCGTCGCGCTCCACCAGCGGGCGGCCCAGCGCCGCCGCGGCGGCCGCCACCGACGTCACGCCGGGCACCACCTCGGTGGGGTAGCGGTCGGCGAGGCGCTTGTGGAGGTGCATGTACGAGCCGTAGAAGAACGGGTCGCCCTCGGCGACAACCACGACGTCGCGCCCGGCGTCGAGGTGCGCCGCGAGGCGGGCGGCGGCCTCGGCGTAGAACGCGTCGAGGGTGCCCTGGTAGTCGGCCGTGTCCTCGGTGGTCACGGGGTAGGTCAGCTGCTCCTCGACCTGCGTGCCGAGGTAGCGCGCCACGATCGCGCGGGCGTTCGAGCGCCCGTGGCGCGCGCAGTGGTAGGCGACCACGTCGGCGTCGCGCACGAGGTCGACGGCGCGGACGGTCATCAGCGACGGGTCGCCGGGGCCGACGCCGACGCCGTAGAGGGTGCCGGTCATGCCGTGCAACCCAGCGCCAGCGCGTTGACCGCCCCCACCGTCATCGCCGAGCCGCCCCGCCGGCCGTGCACGACGACGTGCTCCAGGTCGGCCGGGTGGCCCACCAGCGCCGCCTTGGACTCCATGGCCCCGACGAACCCGACCGGCAGCCCGAGCACGACCGCCGGTCGGGGCGCGCCCTCCTCGATCATCTCCAGCAGCCGGAAGAGCGCGGTCGGGGCGTTGCCGATCGCCACCACCGCGCCGTCGAGGTGCTCGCGCCAGAGCTCCATCGCCGCCGCGCTGCGCGTGGTGCCGAGGGTGGCGGCGAGGTCGGGCACCTGGGGGTCGTGCAGCGTGCAGAGCACCTCGTTGCCCGCGGGCAGGAAGCGGCGGGTGATGCCGCTGGCGACCATCATGGCGTCGCAGAGCACCGGGGCGCCGCCGCGCAGGGCGGCGGTCGCCGCGGCGACGGCGCCGGGGGAGACCACGGTGTCGTCGGCGAGGTCGACCATCCCGCACGAGTGGATCATGCGGACGACGACGTCGTGGGCGTCGGCGGGCAGGTGCGCGAGGTCGGCCTCGGCGCGGATGATCGCGAACGAGCGGCGGTAGATCTCGGGCCCGTCGGCGACGTAGGCCGGGACGGACGATCTCTCGGTGGGACCCGCGCTCACCGGCTCACCCTCCCTGCTCGGACGACAGTCCGGTAGGTGCCCGACGGCGTGCCCTCGACCACGGCCACCGGCCCGGCCGGCGTCCCGCAGGCCCGCGAACAGCCCACCCAGTGGGCCGGGAGCAGGCCGCCGGCGCGGCCGGTGGCGACGGCCCGGGCCAGGTCGCCGCGCACGTCGGTGTGGGACCTCGCGCAGCGCGGCGCGCCCACGCACGCCGAGAGCGTCGACCACCGCGAGCGACCGGTCTCGACGAGCCCGTCGAGGCGCGCGACGGCGTCGGCGGGAGCGTCGCGCAGCACGACCGTGCGCCACGGCGTCGCCCGCAGCACGGCGCCCTCGTCGGCGAGGTCGGCGAGCACCCCGGCGGCTTTCGCCCCGACCTCCCCGAGCCGCGGCAGCACCTCGAGGGCCTCCGGCCTCGTGAGAGGTTCGGGTCGTTCGGACGACCCGAACCTCTCACCTGGCCGCAGGCCCTCGAGGACCCGGTCGGCGCCGACCTCGGCGACGCGCCAGGCGTCGCCGCGCACCGCGAGGAAGGCCTCGACGGCGGCGAGGGCGAGGGCGGCGGGGTCGCCGGTGACGTCGGTGGGGGTGCCGGCGAGGTGGAGGGTGCCGCCGAGGACGACGGTGACGTCCGCGTCGAGACCCAGGACGTCGCCCGAGCCGTCGTCGACGGCCACCAGCAGCCGGCCGGGGACGTCGGTGCGGCCGCGCAGGGCGTCGGCGATCACCCGGGCCGGGGCGTCGGCCGCCGGCGTGCGGGGCGAGGCCACCACGCTGCAGGGGACGTCGCGGCCCTGCGCGTCGAGCAGCGGCGCCTCGCCGCCCACCCCGCTCAGGGCGACGGCGAGATCGTCGGCACCCTGGTCGGAGAGCCCCCGGACCTGCCAGGATCCCCGCGAGGTCAGCTCGAGCGGTGCGTTCCCGGCGGCGCCCGCCAGCAGGCGCAGCTCGGCCGCCGCGACCGCTCCACCGACGGGGCGGAACCGGGCGAGCGCCCCGTCGGCCGCCGCGTGCCGGCGCCACGCCCCGGGACACGCGTCCGCACGGTCACGGACGGCTCCGGCACCATCACGTCGTCGGGGAGCGGGCATCCGTGACACAGTAGCGACGTCTCGTCCTCAACATCTATCTAGGTGTTCAGATTTCGGCCTGGAGGCCAGGTGCTCCTGCTGCTCTCGACCTCGGACACCGACCTGCGCTCGGCGCGGGCCAGCGCACCGGGTCAGGAGGGGGCGTGGCGCTGGGCCAACCCGTCCCGCGTCGCGGTCGGCGAGGAGCTCGACGCCCTGCTCGAGGGCACGGACCTCGTCGTCGTGCGCCTGCTCGGCGGCCGCCAGGCGTGGGAGGACGGGCTGGACGCGCTGCTCGCGCCGTCCCAGCCGCGCCCCGTCGTCGTGCTCGGCGGGGAGCAGAGCCCCGACGCGCAGCTCATGGAGTCGTCGACGGTGCCGGTCGGCGTCGCCACGCAGGCGCACCTCTACCTGGCCCAGGGCGGTCCGGGAAACCTCGCGCAGCTCCACCACTTCCTCTCCGACACCGTCCTGCTCACCGGGCACGGCTTCGACCCGCCGGCCGAGATGCCGAGCTGGGGGCGCCTCGAGGGCTGGGACGCGGTCGGCGAGGGCCCCCGCGTCGCCGTCGTCTACTACCGCGCGCACCACATGGCCGGGAACACCGCGTTCGTCGACGCCCTGTGCCGGGCCGTCGTCGACGCCGGCGGGGTGCCCGAGCCCGTCTTCTGCTCGTCGCTGCGCAGCCCCGACGACGAGCTGGTCGCGGTCCTGCGCAACGCCGACGTGCTCGTCACCACCGTGCTGGCCGCCGGCGGGTCGCGCCCCGCGGCCGCGAGCGCGGGCGAGGACGACGAGAGCTGGGACACCGGCGCCCTGGCCGCGCTCGACGTGCCGATCCTGCAGGCGCTGTGCCTGACGCGGACCCGCGACGAGTGGTTCTCCGACGACGACGGCGTCAGCCCCCTCGACGCCGCCAACCAGGTCGCCGTCCCCGAGTTCGACGGCCGGATCATCACCGTGCCGTTCTCCTTCAAGGAGACCGACGCCGACGGCCTGCCCGTCTACGTCGCCGACCCCGAGCGGGCCGCGAGGGTGGCCGGGCTCGCGGTGTCGCACGGCCGGCTGCGCCACGTCCCGGACGCCGAGAAGAAGATCGCCCTCGTCCTCTCCGCCTACCCGACCAAGCACGCCCGCATCGGCAACGCCGTCGGGCTGGACACGCCGGCGTCAGTGGTCCGCCTGCTGGCCGCGATGCGCGACGCGGGCTACGCGATCGGCGACGTCCCGGGCCTCGCCGAGCAGGACGGCGACCTGCTCATCCGCGCCCTCATCGACGCCGGCGGCTACGACCAGGACTGGCTCACCGAGGAGCAGCTCGCCGCCAACCCCGCGCGCGTGCCGGTCGACGAGTACACGCGGTGGTTCGCCACGCTGCCCGACGACTTCCGCGCGGGCGTCGAGGAGCACTGGGGGGCCGCCCCGGGCGCGATGTTCGTCCACGACGGCGCGATCACCGTCGCGGCCCTGCAGCGCGACAACGTCGTCGTGATGATGCAGCCGCCGCGCGGCTTCGGCGAGAACCCGATCGCGATCTACCACGACCCCGACCTGCCGCCGAGCCACCACTACCTCGCGGCCTACCGGTGGCTGCAGTCGACCTTCGGCGCGCACGCGCTCGTGCACGTCGGCAAGCACGGCAACCTCGAGTGGCTGCCGGGCAAGACGGCAGCGCTGTCCGCGTCCTGCGCGCCCGACCCGATCCTCGGCGACCTGCCGCTGGTCTACCCGTTCCTCGTCAACGACCCGGGCGAGGGCACGCAGGCCAAGCGCCGGGCGCACGCCACGCTCGTCGACCACCTCGTCCCGCCGATGGCGCGCGCCGAGTCCTACGGCGACCTCGCACGGCTCGAGCAGCTCCTCGACGAGTACGCGTCGATCCAGGCCATGGACCCCGGCAAGATCACCGCGATCCGCGGCCAGATCTGGCAGCTCATCCAGGCCGCGAAGCTCGACAGCGACCTCGGCGTCTCCGACCAGCCCGACGACGAGCGCTTCGACGACTTCGTCATGCACCTCGACGGCTGGCTCTGCGAGATCAAGGACGCCCAGATCCGCGACGGCCTGCACGTGCTCGGGCAGGCGCCGGCCGGGCAGGAGCGCGTCGACATGGTGCTCGCGGTGCTGCGCGCCCGGCAGCTGTGGTCGGGCACGCACTCGCTGCCCGGGCTCCGCGAGGCGCTGGGCATGGCCGAGGACGGGACGACGTCGCGCAGCGACACCGACGCGTTCGAGGAGACCGCGCACTCGCTGGTGCTCGGGATGGAGAAGCGGGCCTGGGCGGTCCCGGACGCGCCGGACGTGACGCTCGAGGTCCTGGGCCGCCAGGACCCGACCGTCACCGACATCCTGACCTTCGCCGCGGCCGAGGTCGTGCCCCGCCTCGACGGGACGACCGCCGAGATCACGGGCGTCCTGCACGCCCTCGACGGCGGCCACGTGAAGGCCGGCCCGAGCGGGTCGCCGCTGCGCGGCCTGGTCAACGTCCTGCCGACCGGGCGGAACTTCTACTCGATCGACCCGCGCGCGGTGCCGTCGCGGCTGGCCTGGGAGACCGGCCAGATGCTCGCCGACTCCCTGCTGGAGCGCTACCGCGCCGACCACGACGGCGAGTGGCCGACGTCGGTGGGCCTGTCGCTGTGGGGCACCGCGGCGATGCGGACCTCGGGCGACGACGTCGCCGAGGCGCTGGCGCTCATGGGCGTGCGGCCGGTGTGGGACGAGGCGTCGCGGCGGGTGACGGGGCTCGAGGTGGTGCCGTCCGACGAGCTCGGGCGGCCGCGCGTCGACGTCGTGCTCCGGATCTCCGGCTTCTTCCGTGACGCGTTCCCGCACGTCGTGGCCACGATGGACGACGCGGTGCAGCTCGTGGCGTCCCTCGAGGACGAGGCCGACGAGGACAACTTCGTCGCCGCCCACGCGCGGGCGGACGCGGCGTCGGGATCGTCGTGGGAAGCCGCGACGACGCGCATCTTCGGCTCGCCCCCCGGGGCCTACGGCGCGGGGCTGCTGCAGGCGATGGACTCGCGCGACTGGCGCGGCGACGCCGACCTCGCCGAGATCTACACGACGTGGGGCGGGCACGCGTACGGGCGCGGGCGCCAGGGCGAGTCGGCGGTCGACGAGATGCGGGCGGCCTACCGGCGGATCGCGGTGGCGGCCAAGAACATCGACACCCGCGAGCACGACATCGCCGACTCCGACGACTACTACCAGTACCACGGCGGCATGATCGCCACGGTCCGCGCGCTGACGGGGGCGGCGCCGGCGGCCTACGTCGGCGACTCGACGCGACCGGAGAACGTGAAGACCCGCTCGCTGATCGAGGAGACGGCGCGGGTGTTCCGCAGCCGTGTCGTCAACCCGCGGTGGATGGCCGCGATGCGCCGCCACGGCTACAAGGGTGCGTTCGAGATGGCCGCGACCGTCGACTACCTCTTCGGCTGGGACGCCACGGCCGGCACGGTCAGCGACTGGATGTACGGCTCGCTGACCGAGAACTACGTCCTCGACCAGGAGAACCGGCAGTTCCTGCGCGACGCCAACCCGTGGGCCCTGCACGGCATGGCCGAGCGCCTGCTCGAGGCCGTCGACCGCGGCCTCTGGGCCGAGCCCGACCCGGCGATGGTCCAGCAGCTCCGCGACGCCTTCCTCGAGGCCGAGGGCGACGCGGAGGGCTGACGCCACTCACCTCGCCGGAGGCCCTCAGTACGGGGCGTAGGCCCAGCCCAGCGGGCGCTGGAAGTGGTCGATCGGGACGATGCCGACGCGGCCGTGGGCGCTCGACGACACGACGCGCCCGTCTCCGAGGCTCAGCGCGACGTGGCCGTTCGACGAGGTGTTGTAGAAGACCATCGCGCCGCGCGGGGCGTTGCGGAAATCGGTGTGCTGGTCCTGGGAGTGCCAGTCCTGGATCGCGCTGCCGTAGTGGCCCTGGGTGCCGAAGGCGTTCTCGACCGCGCGCTCGCAGTACCCCTCGTAGCGCGTGGTGCCGATCCGCGACTCGAACAGGCTGATCGCGTCCTCGATCTTCGCGTCGTGCGCGTGGCGCTGCGCCGCCTTCGTCAGCTCCGGCACGGTCGCCGACGCCGAGGTGGCGTCGGCGGCCACCGGCGCGACGGCCGCGTGACCCGCCTGGGTGGCGTGGCTCGCGGTCAGGTTCAGCTCGGCCGTCGTGGCGCCGACGTCGGGAAGGGACACCTCGCCGGCGTGCGACCCGAGCACGGCGGCCCCGACGGCACCGACGGCCACGCCGAGCACGGCGGTCATCTGCTGCGGGGACCGGGCGGGGGCCGGTCCGGGCAGGGCAGCGGTCATGGAGCACCTCCGTCGACGGGCGCGGCCGGGGGAGCGGGGGAGCGTGACCGGCCCGTGATGCGACGGAGATTAACCGACGATTCTCGGCGCGCCACTGCGGCATGCGTTCTTTCCGCAGGTCACGGAGAGATTTTGACGGTTCTTGGGGAACGGGCGGGAACTGTTCGTCCGGTTCCTGCCCGTTCGCCCCGTCACCGCGCGGGAGCGGTGTCCCGATTGACCCAGGTCATGTCGCCCGTCCGGTCCCCGGACGGGACGAGCGCCGACAGCGCGGCGAGGTCGTCGGCCCCGAGGACGACGTCGCGGGCGCCGAGGTTCTCCTCGAGGTAGGTCCGCCGCTTGGTCCCGGGGATCGGGACGACGTCGTCCCCCTGGGCCAGCAGCCAGGCCAGGGCCACCTGCGCGGGCGTCGCGCCGCGGCGCTTCGCGACCTCGCGGACCTGCTCGACCAGGGCCAGGTTCTCCTCCAGCGCGCCCTCGGCGAAGCGCGGCAGCCGACGCCGGAAGTCGTCGCTCGCGAGATCGCGCACCGAGGCGTCGGTGAGCATGCCGCGTCCGAGGGGGCTGTAGGGCACCAGCCCGATCCCGTGCTCGCGGGCCGCGGGCACCACCGAGGACTCGATGTCCCGGCTGAACAGCGACCACTCCGACTGCAGCGCCGCGATCGTCGCCGTCGCCGCGGCCCGGTGGACGGTGTCCGCCGAGGCCTCCGAGAGCCCCAGGTGACGCACCTTGCCGGCCGTGACGAGCTCGGCCATCGCGCCCACGGTCTCCTCGATCGGCACCTGCGGGTCGGGCCGGTGCAGGTAGTAGAGGTCGATGTGGTCGACGCCGAGCCGCTCGAGCGACCCGTCGACGGAGCGGCGGACGTACGCCGGCGACCCGTCCACCTGCCCGTTGGGGTAGCCGGTGGCGGGGTCGGTCTGGATGCCGAACTTCGTGGCGAGCGTGACCTCCTCGCGGCGCCCGGCGATCGCCTCGCCGACCAGCCGCTCGTTCTCGCCGCCCGCGTAGACGTCGGCGCTGTCGAGGAAGGTGACGCCGAGGTCGAGGGCCCGGCGCACGGTGGCCAGGGACTCGTCGCGGTCGGCGGGCCCGTAGGCCCAGTTCAGGCCCATGCAGCCGAGCCCCAGGGGCGGGACGGGCAGGGTGCCGAGAGTGCTCATGAGCCGCAGGCTCCTCCGTACGTAGTGATCTTGTAATCGACGACGGCGAGCGCCGCCTGCAGGTCGCGCAGCCGGTTGAGGATGTCCTCGCGGTGCGCCTCGAGCAGGGCGAGTCGCTCGGGCTCGGTGTCCGGGCCCTGCTTCACGAGTCCGACGTAGCGCTGGATCGCCGCGATCGGCATGTCGGAGTCGCGCAGGCGCGTGATGAACACGACCCGGCCGACCGAGTCCCGGTCGTAGCTGCGGCGGCCCGACGCGTCGCGGGCGACGTCGACGAGCCCGATCCGCTCGTAGTACCGCAGCGTGTGGGCGCTGACGCCGGTGAGGGCGGCGACCTCGGCGATGGCCAGGTGGTCGGGCAGGTCGAGGTCGCGCACCAGCTCGGTGGTCAGCGGGGGCAGCTCGCCCTCGGTGGTCTCGATGAGGTCCCGCAGCCGGTCCGTCGTCAGGCTCACGAGGTCGACCGTAGGACTTCGAGCGCACTCGAAGGCAAGCCGTCCCGGCAGGATGGTGGCGTGACCGGGACCACCGACGTCTTCCTCGCCGAACGTCCCCGCCTGTTCGGGCTGGCCTACCGCCTGCTCGGCTCGGCCCACGACGCCGAGGACGTCCTGCAGGACGCGTGGCTGCGCTGGGCGGACCACGCCGCCGGCGTGGACACCCCCGCCGCCTGGCTGACCACGGTCGTCACCCGCCTCTGCCTCGACCGGCTCGACTCCGCCCGCGTCCGGCGCGAGACCTACGTCGGCCCGTGGCTGCCGGAGCCGATCCTCACCACCGACCCGGCGGCCGGGCCGGCCGCGACCGTCGAGGAGCGCGAGTCGGTGTCGCTCGCGCTGTTGACGACGCTCGAGCGCCTGACGCCGCCGGAGCGCGCGGTGTACGTGCTGCGCGAGGCGTTCGGGCACAGCCACGCCGAGGTCGCCGCCGTCCTCGACGTCAGCGAGGTCGCGTCCCGCCAGCTGCACACGCGCGCCCGGCGCCACCTGGCTGCCGAGCGTCCCGCCGCGGCGCCGGTCGACGTCGGCCCGCTGCTGCACCGGTTCGTCGCCGCGGCCCGCGACGGCGACGTCGCCGGCCTCGAGGCGCTGCTGGCCGACGACGCCACGCTCTGGTCCGACGGCGGCGGCAAGGTCAGCGCCGCGCGCCGCCCCGTCCACGGGCGCGACGCCGTGGCGCGGTTCCTCGCGGGGATCCTCGCGCCGGCCCGGTGGCGGGGCCACGGCGCGGTCGCCGAGGTCAACGGCGCGCCCGCGGTGCTCGGGTTCGTCGACGACGAGCTGGCGGGCGTCGTCACCGTCGACGTCGAGGACGGCGCGGTGCGGACGGTCCGGATCGTGCGCAACCCCGACAAGCTCGCGTTCCTCGCCGGACAGCTGTCACGTTCGCCGGGCCCGTCCCGTCGACCCTCCTGAACGCCGACGACCAGGTCGATCCAGGGAGGACCACGATGACCGTGCTCGTGACCGGGGGGACGGGGACGCTCGGCCGCGCGCTCGTCGCGCGGCTGGACCAGCCGCGGGTGCTCAGCCGCCGCGCCGGACCGGGCCGCACGGTCGGCGACCTGCGCCGCGGCACCGGTCTCGACGCCGCCGTCGAGGGCGCGTCGGTGATCGTGCACTGCGCGACCGCCCCGCGCGGCGACGCGTCGGCCACGGGCCGGCTGGTGGAGGCCGCGCGCCGGGCCGGTCGGCCGCACCTCGTCTACGTCTCCATCGTCGGGACCGACCGCATCCCGCTGCCCTACTACCGCGAGAAGCTCCGGGCGGAACGGCTCGTCAGCGGGTCCGGGCTCCCGTGGACGATCCTGCGGGCGACGCAGTTCCACGACCTGCTCGTCTCGCTGTTCGCCGCCACCGCCCGCGTCGGCGTCGTCCCCGCCCTCACCGGGACCGCCTTCCAGCCGATCGACGTCACCGACGTCGCCGCGCGCCTCGCGGCGATCGTCGACGGGCCGCCGCAGGGCTTTGCCGCCCCCCTCGGCGGCCCGGAGGTCCGGCCGATGGCCGACCTCGCCCGCGCCTGGCTCGCCGCGACCGGCCGGCGGCGCCCGGTGGTCCCGCTGCGCCTGCCCGGCGCGATCGCCGGCGGCTTCCGGGCGGGCGCGAACCTCACGCCCGCGCACGCCGAGGGCGTCGTCACCTTCGAGCAGTTCCTCGCCGCGCGTGCGGGGGCGCACCGGTGACCACCCGGGTCCTGCTCTATGTGCTCGCGGCGATGCAGGTCGTCGTCGGGCTCTGGGCGCTGCTGCTGCCCCTGGCGTTCTACGAGGCCTTCCCCTACGGCGGCACGCCCTGGGTCGCGCTGCTCCCGCCCTACAACGAGCACCTCGTGCGCGACCACGGCGGCGGCACCCTCGCGCTCGGCGTCGCCCTGGCCTTCGCGGCGTGGTGGCCCGAGCGCCGGCTCGTCGTCGCGGTCGTCGTGGCGTTCCTCGTGTTCGCGGTGCCGCACGCCGTGTTCCACTCGCTGCACCTCGAGCACTTCCCGCCCGCCGACGCCGTCCTGCAGCAGGCGGCCTTCGCCGTCGAGATCCTGCTGGCGCTGGCCGTGCTGGTGCTGGTGGGGCGGTCGCGCCGCCCGGCGCCGAGCAGCGACGCCGTGGGCTCTCCCCGTTGATCTCCCGAGGGTGTCGTCAGCGCTCGCGCTGCCGACACGCCCGAGAGATCGTTCCGGAGAGCTACCCGGCCCCGGTGAACCCGCGGACGAGGTCGGCGACCGACGCCCGCCACCCGTCGGCGTGGCGCCCCGGGCGGCCGGCGCCCGCCACCTGGTCGAAGGCGAGTCCGTCGAGGCACGCCACCAGGTCGTCGGCGCGGCGGGCGGCGTCGGCGACGCCCAGCTCCTGCAGCGTCGCCGCGACCCGCTCGCGGATGCGGGCGCCCGCGGCGCGCAGCGCGGCCTCGAGCTCGGGGCGCCGCGTCGACTCCAGCGCCAGCTCCCAGCGGGCGAGCAGGCGTTCCCGGTCGTGCTCGAGCCAGTGCCCGACGGTCGCGACGCCCGCGGCCACGAGGTCCTCGACGCTCGCCGGGGCGGCCGTCCCGGACGGCATCTCCGCGAGCGTGCGCGCGGCCAGCCGCTCGACGCAGGCCGTCAGCAGGGCGGAGCGGGTGCGGAAGTAGTACGAGCTCGTGCCCTCGGCGAGACCGGCGGCGGCGTCGACGGCGCGGTGGGTGAGCCCGCGGCCCCCGGCGCGGGCGAGCACGGCGATCGCCGCGTCGGCGAGGACGTCCCGTCGGTCCACGCGCCGCCCCTTCCCGGTGTGCCTCTACACCCGTAGAGTACGGCCTACTACAGACGTAGAGGGGCGTGGGTCGTGGCGCGAGCCGTGGTGGTGGGGGCGGGGCTGGGCGGGCTCGCGACGGCCGTCGCGCTGCGCCGACGCGGGTGGGACGTCACGGTGCTGGAGCGCGGCGATCCGCCCCGGGCCGCCGGCGCCGGGATCGCGCTGTGGCCGAACGCCCTGCGTGCCCTCGACGCGCTCGGGGTCGGCGCCGACGTGCGGGCGGCCGGCACGGTCGAGATCGGCGGCGGCGTCCGCACCGCCTCGGGCCGGTGGCTCGCCCGCCTCGACGCCGACGACCTGCGCCGCCGCCAGGGCGACGGCGTGGTCGTCCTCCCGCGCCCCGACCTCCACGCCCTGCTGCTCGCCGCCGCGGGGCCGGTCCGCGCGGGGACGGCCGTGGACCTGGTCGAGCCCGGCGACGCCGACACGTCGGCGCTCGTGCACGACGACGCGGGCGGGCGGTACGAGGCCGAGCTCGTGGTCGCCGCGGACGGGCTGCGCAGCCGGGTGCGCGAGGGGCTCTGGCCCGACGCGACGGTGCGGGGGACGGGCCGCACGGCCTTCCGTCTCGTCGCCGACCACGTCCTCGACGCGGGCGGCGAGAGCTGGGGGCGCGGCGACTACGTCGGCCTGGCGCCGCTGCCCGGCGGCCGCACCTACCTGTGGGCGGTCGTGCCGACAGCCGGGGCGCCCGCCCCCGCTGGGCTGCGCGAGCGCTTCGCCGGCTGGCACCACCCGATCCCGGCCGTCCTCGACGCCGTCGTCGGCCCGGTGCTCGCGCACCCGCTCGCCGACCTGCGCCCGCCGTCCTCGTGGCACCGCGGGCGCGTGGCGCTGCTCGGGGACGCCGCGCACGCGATGACCCCGAACCTGGGGCAGGGCGCCGCCCAGGCGTTCCTCGACGCCGTCGCGCTCGCCGAGGAGGCCACCGACGACCTGGCCTCGCTCGCGGCCTACGAGCGACGGCGCCGCCCGGTGGCCGAGGCCGTCGCCGCCCGGTCGCGCCGGGCCGGCGAGGTCGCCGCGTGGCGCTCGCCGCTCGCGGTCGCCCTGCGCGACGGGCTGGTCGCGGCCGTGCCCGCCCGCGCCGCCGCCGCGGCGCTCGACCGCCTCCTCGGCGCCCCGGCGACCGCGGCGAGGACAATGGACGCGTGAGCACGCCCCTGGTCCTCGGCATCGAGACGTCCTGCGACGAGACGGGCGTCGGGCTCGTGTCGGACGGGGTGCTGCTCGGCGACGCGCTGGCCTCGAGCATGGACGAGCACGCGCGGTTCGGGGGCGTGGTGCCGGAGGTCGCGGCGCGGGCGCACCTCGAGGCGATGGCGCCGATGGTGCGCACGGCGCTGCAGCGCGCGCAGGTCGACCTCGCCGACGTCACCGCCGTCGCCGTCACCGCCGGCCCGGGGCTGAGCCCGGCGCTGCAGGTCGGGCTCGCCGCGGGGAAGGCGTACGCGCTGGCCGCCGGCGTCCCGCTCTACGCCGTGCACCACCTCGCCGGGCACGCCGCGGTCGACGTCCTCGACCACGGGCCGCTGCCCCCGCGCTGCGTCGCGCTGATCGTCTCGGGCGGGCACACGTCGTTGCTGCGGGTGGGGGACCTCGCCCGCGACGAGGTCGTCCACCTCGGCGACACCGTCGACGACGCCGCCGGCGAGGCGTTCGACAAGGTGGCCCGGCTCATCGGCCTGCCCTACCCGGGCGGCCCGGCGATCGACCGCGCCGCCCGCGAGGGCGACCCGCGCGCCATCGCCTTCCCGCGCCCGCTGACCGGTCCGGGCGACCCGCCGTGGACGTTCTCGTTCTCCGGGCTCAAGACCGCGGTCGCCCGCTGGGTGGAGGCCCACGACGGCGGGGCGCTGCCGGTCCCCGACATCGCGGCCTCGTTCCAGGAGGCGGTCGCCGACACGCTCGCGCGCAAGGCCGTCGCCGCCTGCGCCGACCAGGGCGCGGACACCCTGCTCGTCGTCGGAGGCGTCGCGGCCAACTCGCGGGTCCGCGGCCTGATCGAGGAGCGCTGCGCCGCCGCGGGGATCACGCTGCGAGTCCCGCCCATCCGGCTGTGCACCGACAACGGCGCGATGATCGCCGCCCTGGGCGACCTGCTGGTGCGCGCCGACGTCGAGCCGGACCCGCTCGACGTCGCCGCCGACCCCCGCGCCCGGCTCACGGGCGCACTGCTCCACGGCACGCGGCCGGTGCCCGTGGCGTGAGGTGAGGAGCGCTCAGGCCTCCGGGGCCAGGGCCAGCACGATCGCCGTGGCGTTGTCGTGCCCGCCCTCGTCGAGCGCCGCCTCGACCAGCGCCAGCGCGTCGGCGTGCACGTCGTCCCGCGTGCCGGACGCGGCGAGGATCCCGGCGAGCACCGGCGCGTCCGGCAGGTGGTTCCACACGCCGTCGCTGCAGAGCATCAGGACGCCGGTGCCGTCGAGCGTCCACTCGCGGTGGCGGGCGACGACGTCGGGCGCGTCGGCCGCGAGCCACCGGGTGATGACGTGGGCGCGCGGGTCGGACAGCGCGTCGTCGGCGCCGACGAGGCCGGCGGCGATCATCTCCGCAGCCCACGAGTCGTCCTCGGTGAGCACGGCGGAGTCGTCCGGGGCGTCGGGGGACAGCCAGTAGGCCCGGCTGTCGCCCGCCCAGCTGACCACCGCGCGCTCGGCGTCGAGGACGGCGGCGACGTAGGTGCAGGCCGGGGCGGCTCCCTGGCCCGGGGCCAGCGCGGCGACCGCGCGGCGGGCGGCCTCGGCGGCGGTCGCGGCGGCGTCCTCGAGGTCCTGGCCGCCGGTCAGTGCCTCGACGCCGGCGGCGACGGCGACGTCGCAGCCGGTCCGGGAGGCCGTGGCCCCGCCGGGCACGGACGCGACGCCGTCGCACACGACGGCGACGACGGCGGGCGTGCCGTTCGTGGTCACCGCCCGGGCCAGGGCGAAGGCGTCCTCGTTGCGGCGGCGGCGGTGGCCGCGGTCGGTGACGCCGGCACCGAGCACGGTCGCGGCACCCTCCTCGGGGTCCGCGAGGACCTCCTCGGCGTGCTCGGCGCCCGCGGCGGGCACGGCGTCAGTGCTCCCGTCGGACGCGGAGGACGGGGCGGAGGCGGGCTCGATCGGCACGGGGCACTCCTACACCCTCACGCCCGGACGGCGCAGTCGGCGCGCGGCGACGTGGGCGATCACCAACGGCCCCCTGTCGACGGCGGCCCGACCGCGCCGGGCATCTGTGCGCAGCGTAACCGGTCCGCCACCCGGTCGGTGGCTCAGCTCCAGCCGTATCCGCGACGCAGCTCGTCGGCCACCCGGCCGAACCGGTCGGCAGGCATGACCGCGCCCTCGCGGCGGATGCCGTGCTCGGGGATCTCGAGCACGCGGTCGAGGCGCACGAACGACTCCCGGCCCTCGCGGTCCCACGGCCCGGACCCGACCGGCAGCCAGTGGTCGTCGTCGCGGCGGTGCCCCTGGCTCGAGAGCATCAGCCCGAGCAGGTCGCCGTCCTGAGCGCGGCCGACCACCAGCACCGGCCGGTCCTTGCCCTGCGAGGCGTCCTCCTCGTAGGGCACCCACGTCCACACGATCTCGCCCGGATCGGCCGCGCCGTCGAGGTCGGGCTGGTAGACGACCTGCCCGGCCCGCTCCGAGGACGGGGCCGTGCGGACGCCGCCACCCCCACCCCGCTGCTGCGAGGCGCCGGGCCGCGCCGGCGACGCGCTCCGGTCCACCTGCTTGTTCAGCAGGTCCAGCCCGGCCTGCAGTGCCCGTCCCACGACGTCCCGGAATCCCGCCACGACGGGCAGCATGCCAGTGTCCGTCCGGGTCGCCGTGGCCGGAGCTGGCAAGGTCATCCGGCATGACCGTCCTGCTGCTGGTGGTGGCGGCGCTGCTCGTCGGGATCGTGCTGGTCGGCGTGGGCGACCGCCTGCGGCTGCCGTGGCCGGTGCTGCTCGTGCTGGTCGGCGCAGCCGCGGCGTTCGTGCCCGGCATCGACGCGCCCGACCTCTCACCCGAGCTGATCCTGCCGCTGTTCCTGCCGCCGCTGCTCTTCGCGACCGCGCAGCGCGCGTCGTGGTCGGTCTTCCGCGCCCGGTGGCGCGCCGTGCTGTTCCTCGCGGTCCTGCTGGTCGCGGTGACGATCGCCGCCGTCGGCGCGACGGTCGTCTGGCTGATCCCCGGCATCGCCCTCGGGGCCGCACTGGCCGTCGGCGCCGCGGTCGCACCGCCCGACCCGGTGGCCGTCGAGGCCGTCGCCGGCCCGCTGCGGATGCCCCGCCGGCTGGTGTCGGTGCTGCAGAGCGAGGGACTCTTCAACGACGCGCTGGCGCTGGTCGTGTTCCAGGCCGCGATCGCCGCCGTGGTCTCCGGCGAGCGGCCCGGGTTCGCGACGGCGCTGGGACTGCTGTGGGCCGGGGTCGGGGCGGTGGCCGTCGGGCTCGCCGCCGCGTGGCTCGCCCGGCAGCTCGCCGACCGGCTCAGCGACCCCGTCGCCCCCAGCGCGCTGACGCTCGTGCTGCCGTTCGCGGTCTACCTCGCCGCCGACGCGCTCGAGGCGTCCGGGGTCATCGCCGTCGTCGTCGCCGCGTTGCAGACGCGCCAGCACACCGACGCCGACGACGTCCTCGCGCGCCTCACCGGCGGCGCGTTCTGGAACGTGGTCGAGATGCTCGTGACCGCCGCGGCCTTCGCGCTGATCGGCCTCGAGCTGCGGGCCGTGGTGGCCGACGCCGGCGCCGCGCTGGGCGGGATGGTCGCCGACGCCGCGGTGGTCGCGGTCGTCGTGGTCCTGGTGCGGGCGATCTGGATGCTGGGTGCGCTGGTCGCCGTGCGCTCCCGCGGCGGCGGGGACATCGTCGCCCCACTGGACCTGCGCGAGGTGGCGGTGCTGACGTGGTCGGGCATGCGGGGCCTGGCGACGCTGGCCCTGGCGCTCGCGCTGCCCCGCGTCACCGCCGACGGCGCCCCGTTCCCCTTCCGCACCGAGCTCGTGATCATCGCGGCGGGCGTGCTCGTGGCGACGCTCGTGCTGCCGGGGCTGACGCTGCCGCTGCTCCTGCGGGCGCTCGGGGTGCGCGAGAGCGAGGATGTCGGGCGCGCCGCCGAGCAGCGCCTGGCCGGTCGCGCGCGGCGCGCGGCGCTGGCCGAGCTGGCGTCGCTCGACCGCGAGGCGCTGGGGCTCGACGACGCCGTGTCCGAGGAGGTGCTCGGCGAGCTGCGGGCGCGCTACGCACGCCTCGGCGTGGCGGACGGCGGGGGCGGCACGACCCCGGGCGAGGACGCCGCCGACCGCCCGGACCACGACCAGCGCCTGGCGGTCCTGCGCCGTCGCCGCGAGCAGTGGGGTCGGCTGAGCTCGGTGGCGCTGGCCGCGGCGCGGCGCGAGGTGCTCACCGCGCGGGGCGAGCCCGGCACCGACCCGGAGGTCGCCGACCGGGTGCTGCAGCGCCTCGACCTGCGATCGGCGCCGCTGCCCTGACGGCACGGCGCCGGCCGGTCAGGGGCTGCCGAACAGCCCGCCGAGCGCCTCGACCGCGGGGTCGACCGGGCGCTTCCGGGTGGTGGTGGTCGTGGTGGGCCGGGTCGTCGACGAGCCGCCGTCCTGCGCGCCGACCTGGGTGGCCGAGCTCGAGGTGCCCGAGCCCGAGGTGCTCGTGCCCGTGCTCGACGTGGTGGTCGAGTGGGTGGTCGAGCTGGAGGTCCCCGTGGGTCGCGAGGTCCCCGTGGGTCGCGAGGTCTCCGTGGGTCGCGAGGTCTCCGTGGGTCGCGACGTCCCCGTCGGCAGCGTCACCGACGGGAGACCGGGCACCGTGGGCAGCGAGACGGACGGCCGCGACGGCTCGGTCGGCCGCGACGTGTCCTCGGCCGTGCGCGTCGTGGTGGACGTCGCCCGGGGCGTGGTGGTCGGCTCGGCCGAGCCGCCGTCGGTGGGCGCGGTGCGCCGCTGGGTGGCGACCGGGCGGTCCTCGCCGTCGTCGGTGCTGGTGCGCCGCGGCGAGACGATCGCGACCGGGGAGTCGTCGCCGTTGCCGTCGCGCTCCGCGTCGCCGCTGTCGGACCGGCCGGAGCCGCCGGACCCACCGCCCAGGAGGTGGCTTGTGCCCGGGTCGGCCGCGACCTCCGCGGTCGGCGGCGCCACCGTCGCCGCGGGCGGGGCGGCCGTGGACGCGCGGTCGACCGTCCAGGCCGACGCCACGACGACGCCGCCCGCGAGGAGCACCGCCGCACCGACCGAGCCGGCGACGCCGTGGCCACCGGCGGCGGCCGCGGCCCGCCGGAG